>JAZQHW010000001.1:0-10680 GCA_045540795.1 Faecousia sp.
CCAAACCGGGCAATTTTTTATTTATCCAGATGCACATTCAAGTGCGGGTAGGTCATTTCAATGCCTCTGGCATCGAATACTTCCTTTACATTCCGGTTCACCTTAAAGAAGGTTGTCCAGTAATCTTCTCCCTTGCACCACACCTGCAGCACATACACAATGGCACTCTCTCCGTATTCTTTCACTGCCGCAAAGGGTGTATGGGTGTCCAATGCTTCCGGGACACTGCCTGCTTCTTTCAACGCTTCCAGCACCTGCTCCACAGATGCAGTATAAGCAGCCGTTACCGTCACATCCACCCGACGGGTTCCGGACACAGAGTAATTGATGATCTGTGCTGCGGTTATTGCACTGTTAGGAATGGAAATCACTTTATTGTCTGCCGTTGCCATCTTGGTATAGGTCAAGCCGATCCCCTTCACCGTACCGGACTGACCTGCGATCTCTACAAAATCACCAATGGCAAAGGGTTTTGTGTACAAAAGTGTAAATCCACCGATGATATTGGTCAATGCCGTCTGCACAGACAAGGACACCGCCAAAGTCAACACACTTGCCAATGCCACAATACCGGTTACATCAATGCCCAGCTTGGAAGCAGCCGTTAATCCCAGCAGTATATAAAGTACCACCTGCATAACCGACTTGATCAAATTAATGGCAGTCTGTTCCAGCTTGGTCTTTTCCAATGCTGTGGTTACCAGCTTCATAAGCAGCCGGATCGCCAGGATGCCTGCTACCAAAATTATGGCACAGGGAAAGATATTCCCGGCAAAAAAGTTGCCGATTTTTGCAAAAATACCACGGATCGTATTCACAATTCTTTCTCCTTTGTTTCTTTAGAATTTTCCGCCGCCACCGCCGTGACTGCGTCCGGAAGAAGATCTGTGGGTCCCGGAGCCACCGGAGCTGGTCTCCCGTTTTACCCTGCGCAGATCCCGGTAGAGAAACAGATCGGTGGCTTGCCGGATCTGCATACTTCCCTGTTTTGTATAGACATCAGCACCGGTCTGCTTCCTTACAGACTTCAGTTGACCTTTCCATATCAAAGTCACGATCAGTGCTATGACGAATCCCACGGTCAAGGCGATCAGCAGCGTTTTTCCCACGGCAAAATCCGCTTTGGGTAAGGATTGGATATCATAGGGTTCCCCGGTTTTTGCCTGAACAATAAACTTTTCACACAGTACGGAAAATTCAGAGAACGCACCATAGTAATCCTCGTCTGCCAGCTCCGGAGTGATCTGCTCACCGATATATTCGATACCTGCATCGGTAAAGACCTGAATACCGTAACCGGAGGTACTGATATACCAGTCCCGTTCCTCCATGCTGATCAGCAACAGAGCACCATCCCTGCCAACACCGCAACCGTAGCCTTCAAAATCAAAGTAATCGTCTGCGTACTCTCTGGGAGTCGCATCACCGATGCTCTCTTCCGTAACGATCACGATATCCATCTGGTAAGCCTGCCGCAGACTTTCCAACGATTCTTCCAAATTCGTTTCTTCAGTACCACTGAGCAGTCCGCCATTGTCCACCACCCGGGGCAGCGTACCCTCTGCCGCTACACCCATAGACAAAACACTGCACAATAATGCTACAAGGAGCAAGGACATCCATTTTTTCATAGCTTTCCCCCCCTTATAACAGCCAAAGCAGGTATGCAGCGCCAAAGATCAGCGCCGCTGCCGCTGCCGTCAGACCCAGTAACCATTTTACGAACAGGCTCTTGTCCATAGGCAGGTCACCTGCCATTTTTCCTGTCTGTCCGTTTACCGCAAAGGTGAATTTCTGCCCATTCCACATAGTGTTCAACATCCACACCGGATACAGGGCATATTTCACTTTTCCGTTTTGCAAGCTGACAGAAGAGGATACCGGTATTACAGAAGTATACCCCACCACCGTATCCGCAAAGGCTTCCTCTGTGCTTCTCTTGATCCGTTCATTGGCACGGACAATGCTGGTCTGTGCATCCACATCATACTTATCTGCCAAATAACCTGCCAGATATGCCGTCTGAAAATCCACACCGTCTGCAATATGGAACGGTTCAATGGATTCCATCATCGCATCATCCATCTTCGCAGAGCCGTCCACCGGCACATTTTCAAAACCGATCTGTCCTGCTCTGGTAACGGAATAATAACTGGTTTCCGTGTAGTTGTAACGACTGTCGCTCCAACTGCGGATCCGGGTTGCCCGGTACCGCACATTGGCATCCGCATCTGCCTCAAAGAGCCAGAAAGGCACGTAGATTCCTTTGATCTCTTTGATGTGGTTTTCATCCTTAAATACTTTAGGAAGCAATACTTTTCCGGCATAATGCTTTTTCAGTGCCGCTTCTGCCGCCTTTTTATCCACCTGGAAAGGAATCACCAGATCCGGCTTCAAATTGCCGGCAAACTGACCGGTCATGATCACAGGATTATCACAGAAAGGACAGCGGGTAGCACCGGTGGTTTCCTCTGCCACGATCTCACCGCCACAGCTGTTACAGGTGTAGATCCGCAGACCGTCCACTTCTCCCTCCTGCCAGGTGCTTCCCGGTTCTGTTTCCCAGTGCATATCCTCCTGGGGTTGGTTTTTCAGCTCCTCATCATAGCTGCGCAGTGTCTCCATCTCAAATTCCGTATCACAATAAGGACACTTCATCTTTTGCACGGAACTGTCAAACTGGATGGCACCGTCGCAGCAGGGGCATTTATACTGTTGCAAAACTGCCATATATGTCACCCCTCAGTATTCATTAAAAGGGACTGCCACACTCCGGGCAGAACTTAGGCAGCTTAGCAGGATCTTCCGGCTGCCAGCCGCACTTGCTGCATTTTGCTTCCGGCTTCTTACTGCCGCATTCCGAGCAGAATTTACCGGTATTTACTGCGCCGCAGCTGCATTTCCAGCCGTTGTTATCCGGCTTGGGGCTGCCACATTCGGGGCAGAATTTGCCGGTAGCAACCGTGCCGCAGCTGCATTTCCAGCCTTCCGTTGCTGCCTGCTGTGCCTGCTGAGCACCCATCTGATAGAAATTCTGGGCTGCATTGAAACCGCCACCCATTGCATTGCCTGCCATACCCATTCCAATGAAGCCGTTCATTGCGCCGTTTTCATTGGCAGCAGCACCTTCCATTGCATTGGCGGTAGCCGTTGTCATACGACCTGCCATCATAAAGGGATTGCTGCCCATAGTGGCGGCATCTTCCATATCCTGGATCTTCTTCATATCCTCATCATTGAGGGTAATGGGATTCAGAGCGATCTTCTCCACGGTAATACCCCGGGATTCCACCCACTCCACACGCAGCGCATCGTTCATTGCCTGCTTCAGTTCATTCACCTTACCGGGCAGCTGGGCAGGACGCAGCTCCAATTCTGCCAGTGCGCCAAAGGCAGGCTGCAAAGCAGATACAAATTCCGTCTTCATCTGTCCGTCGATCTGATCCCGGGTAAATGCCCGCTCCACATTGCCGCATACTTTGGTATAGAACAGCAGCGGATCAGAGATCACATAGGAATATACACCGTTGCAACGAACATTGACGGTACGGCTCATACCGATACGCTTATTGGTCACCTCAAAAATAATCGGACTGGGCGTACCAAACTTATTGTCCATAATTTCCTTGGTGTTGAAATAATACACCCGCTGATCCTTGCCGGTATCACCGCCGTAGGTAAAACGCTTACCAATGGCTTTAAATGTTTCTTTCAAGCTCTCACCAAAAGAGCCTGCAAAAATAGAAGGCTCGGTGGAAGAATCATATGTATACTCACCGGGCTCCGCACAAACCTCCACAACTTTTCCCTGCTCCACGATCATCATACACTGACCGTCGGCAACAGCAATTCCGGAGCCATTGGATATCACATTATCACTGCCCTTTGTATTGGAGGAACGACCGCCGACACGCTTCTGTCCCTTCACCACCAAGGTGTCCATATCCAGGGCATCACAATAGAAAAACTCCTTCCACTGATCTGCCAAAACGCCACCCAAAGCGCCGATTCCCGCTTTAATAAGACCCATACTATTTGCTCCTTTCAAATCTCCGGACATCCCGGTCTTTTATGTTTTTATTATATCACACATAATATTTTCCCGTCAACACGTTGAAATCTTCAAACCGATTTTCCAGTATTTTCGTGTTTTTCTAAAAAGAAACATTTATATTTCCTTCTATTTCGGCAAAGCTATGTGCAAGGAAAGAAAAGTGCTTTCTAAGGAGTTTCCAAAGAGAGCATTTGTTTCCTTAGAAAGCATCGTCCACTTGCAGAAGCAGATTGTTTTCGGACAGACAAAGATTTTTTCTCAGAGCAAGCTTTGGAAATTGCAGAAATACTTTGTGTATTTCAAAACTTTCCAAGGTCACTATGGGGAAAAAGATTGGCTGTTCCGAAAATCAGATGCTTCCAAAGCGGACGAAAGAAAAAAAGGAGAGAAATATTATGAAGAGCAATAATCAGATCAATGTTCCTCAGGCACGGGAAGCTATGGACCGCTTCAAGATGCAGGCTGCTTCCGAGGTTGGCGTAAACCTGACCAACGGTTATAACGGTCACCTGACCTCCCGTGAGGCTGGCTCCGTCGGCGGCCAGATGGTCAAGAAAATGATCGAAGCTTACGAGCAGGGTCTGCAGTAATTGCAGAAAGGGTCGGCATTACTGCCGACCCTTTTCATATTTACTTATTTCTCGATAGCCTTTACAAAAGCGGGGCGGTCGGCAGCGCCGTAGAAGGCGGAGCCTGCCACCAGCACGTTTGCACCGTTAGCCTTACAAATTTCAGCGGTATTCAAATCCACACCGCCGTCCACCTCCAGGTGACAGCCGGGGTTGACTTCATCCAGCATTGTCCGCAGCTGCTTCAGTTTGGGCATCATATGCTCCATAAACTTCTGGCCGCCGAAGCCGGGCTCCACAGTCATCACCAGCACCAGGTCCACCTTGGTCAGGTAAGGTGCAATGGCTTCTGCCGGGGTATTTGGCTTTACCACGATACCGGGCTTAACGCCGTGGCTGCGGATAAGGTCCAATGTCTTATCGATATTTTCCGGGGTATCTGCTTCCACATGGATGGTCAGGTAATCTGCACCGGCTTTGCAGAATTCTTCTGCATATTTGATAGGCGTATCGATCATCAGGTGCACATCCAGCACCAGATCGGTGATCTTCCGCATAGATTTGACCCAGGCATAGCCGAAGGACATATTGGGCACAAAGTGACCGTCCATAATATCCACATGGAGCCACTTGGCACCGTCTGCTTTCGTGCGGTCCATATCCTCATGGAAGTGCATATAGTCCGCAGACAAAATAGAAGGAGATAAAATTGCCATAGCTTATTCCTCGCAATTCAACATTGTTTTTCCCTTGCCGCAAAGGGATTCAAAATCTGCCACAAAATCCTCCACCGCAGTGGTGACGTTGGCATTTTTGATGAGGTTCTCGATCACATCCGAAGCAATGGTCAGGCAGCTGATACCATATTCGCACAGTTCCTGGACCTGCTGGGAGTTCTTAAAACCGGCAGCAAGGATCTTTGTTTCCAAATGATTACTGGCGTAAATATCTTGCATTTTTTTGGTAGTGGCAACACCGTCAGCACCCAAATTGTCGATGCGGTTGACATAGGGTGCGGCATATTCCGCACCTGCCTTTGCCGCAAGATATGCCTGCATAGGTGTATAGATCGCCGTAGCGGTTACGTGGTAACCTTCCCCCCGGAGGATCTGCATTGCCCGAAGACCTTCCGGAACGGTTGGGATCTTGACGTAAGTATTGTTACCCAGCGTCCGCTCGATCTTCCGACCTTCCTCCACCATTTCTTCCGCTTTGGTGGAGACCACCTGAACGTGAAGCTCTGCCTTGTTACCGATGAAATCCCGGATATCCCGGAGTGCTTCGTAAGGCGGTCTGCCGCATTTGGCAAGGATAGAGGGGTTGGTGGTCACACCGTCAATGGGATAATAGTGATACAGGGCTTTGATGCGATCAATATCAGCATCATCAATTAAGAATTTCACAGTACTGCCCCCTATTAGTCAATATGACTGACAGACAATGCCGCCTGATACAGTGCACAGAAGCGGCGATACTTCCGCTCCAGCCGCTTGGCAGGCTTGGGTGTATACTCCATCTGCATCTGCACCAGTGCTTCCACTGCAGCAGCATAATCAGCATAGTGACCGTCATTGACCGCAGCGATCATAGCGGCACCCAAACAGGCAGCTTCCTTCTCAGCAGGAATGCTGACGGGTAAGCCGGTAATATCCGCCTGCATCTGACACCATACAGGGCTCTTGGCACCGCCTCCGGTAGCAATGATTCGGGCAGGCTTCATTCCCTTTTCTGCAATATACTCACAGTTTTTCCGCAGAACGAAGCTGACGCCCTCCATTACGGCACCTGCCATATCGATGGCATCGTGCTCCTGACGCAAGCCCCAAAACACGCCGGTGGCTTCTGTGTCAAATTCCGGTGCATTGGTACCCACCAGGTAAGGCAGGAACAGCAGCTCGTTGGGTTCTCTCTGTACCAAAGTGGTGTTCATCACATCATAATCCACCTGCATACAGCTGCGGCGGAACCATTCCAGGCTGACGCCGCCGCTTTCCGCCACAGGAAGCATTACATAAGTATCCGGCAGGAAACCGTAGTGCATTGCGCTGCCACAGCTTTTGGGCGTAGGCTTGCCGCACATGGTTGCCATTGCCATCACAGTACCGGTGGACAGTGTAATACCACCGGGCTGGATATTACCCGTGCCGATCATTCCGGCAAAGTGATCCAAAGTACCCACATTTACCTGGGTTTCTCCGGTAAGCTTGATTTCTGCCGTGATCTCCGGCAGCAGGCTGCCGGCTACGGTACAAGGCTCACACAGAGGGGGCAGCTGGCTTTCGGACACACCGATGGCTTCCAGCATTTCCTTCCAATAGCACTTATTGTAAATATCAAAGTAGAAGCTGAAGGTGGCGATAGACATATCCGCCAGTTTTTTGCCGGTAAGGAAATACACAACATAGTCCTTCAGCAGCATATAGGTTGCCGCATTGTTATAGACCTCAGGTCTGTGCTTCCGCAGCCATGCGATCTTGGTTGCGGGCCAAGTAGGCAGCACTGCCATCTGACCGGTAACAGCTTCACATTCCACAGGACCGAACTGCTTGCTCAGAATCTCACACTCTGCGGTGGAACGCTCATCCATCCAGGAGATAGCGTTCATCAGCGGCATACCTTTTCCGTCCAGCACAACCAAAGACTCTGCCTGACCGGTAAATGCGATCTGCCGCAGCTGCTTCACACCGTTTTTCTCCACCATATCTGCCAGCAGGCTCACCAGCTCCCGGCAATAAACATAGGCGTCGAATTCCACGAAACCGTTTTCCCGGACATACACCACAGGACGGCTCTGGCGATCCACAAGCGCAAACTTTTCATCGTAAATGGCAACCTTAATATTGGTGCTGCCTAAATCAATTCCAGCGTACATAGCATCCTCCGGTTTACATAACTAATTCAATGTCCATCATATTACAGAAGTCACGGATAGCCTCAGTATAGTCACCGTAGGCTACGATCACGTGCTGGCAGGATACCTTCTGAGCAAACTCCTCCACGGTGCAGGAGTCCGGGAACACCTCAAGGCTGGGCAGCTGGGGTGCGGGATCATCCCAACCGAATTCATTCCAGGCAGGGGGATCCTTTGCCTCAGCAGTATAAACATGGAGCTTATACTTACCCTTCAGGTAAACCAACCGTGCACAGGTAACGTAACCGGTTTTCACCTTGGAAACATTCAGCAAGCTGGCATTCAGCAAACCGAAAGCAGCAGGCAGAACTGTCACATCGCCCTTGGTGGCTGCCTTGGGGACATAGTCCGGCACACCGATGAGCATACTGTTCTCAAAGAACTCATAATACTCCAGATACGGTACAGTCTGACCGGAGATATACTTCATAATCAACTGAGTCACTGCGCCCATCACATCATTTTCCGGGACAGTAAGCACATTGCAATAATGCTCCAGGAGCATAAATACCATTGCCGGGGGGAAGCCTTCCAGCTTCTTCATTCCGTCCACATCAATAAGGGTGATGGCTTCCCAGCCCCGCTGGCGGATCTTCCGGGAAATTGCCAAAGCATATTTTACACCCTGGACAATAACAGAGTCATCGCAAGCTTTTTCAAACTTCCAGTTTTCCTTTACGAATGCCACACCGGCATCGATATCTGCCTGCTCCAGTGTGTCGATGGTACGCACCATCTCCAGCATCTCATAAGGCTCAACTTCCACACCGATCTGACCGCGCATGGAGTTGCCTTCATACTGGGTGCCGTAAAGGAGCATATCCCGGTAGCCCATAGTACCGACTCTTGCATTGCGCAGCTGATGCTTTGCCCGGCAGGCAGCCAGATATGCAGAGATCTTCTCCATAGGCCAGGGCTTGTCAATGATGTTATAAACATACTTAAATGTATAGTCGAGTGCCTCAAAGGCAGGACGCAAAGCGGTAGTACCCGCCTGTTCTGCAGTGGTGATGATCCGTCCATTCTCCCGCCAGCCGCAGAGACCCCACAGGAGCATAGGAATATGGCGGTACTTATCAGTCACCCGGATCACCGCATGAGTGGGGATCCAGCCGGCAACGCAGACCACCAGGCAGCTCATATCCTGACCTGCCAGTTTTTCCAGAGCAGCATCTGCGGTCCGGTACTCCGGATCGTCAATGACCAAGCCGCCATCCACAACATCGTCAGCAACCTTCTTCAAAGCTTCCAGTGCCTCGTCGTGCTTCATCTGCAGACGCTCAACAGGTGTATTTACCTCACCAAAGCATACATAGCCAATCGTATTTTTCATAGTATCCCCTTTTCGGCTTACAGCGCCTTATTGTTCAGTCGTTCACCCACAGCTCCGCCGGGATGGATCAGTGCAAACTGCTCTGCCTGATAACCGGTCTGCTCGATAAGTGCAGCCTGCAGAGCGTGGAAGATCATACACAGGGCGGTGGTAGAAGTAGTGCCCTGGGCATTCCACTTATCGGTCTCCCGGTTTACGTGCTGCTTGATCACAACATCTGCAGCCGTTGCCAAAGGAGATTCCAGATTCTCCGTAACAGTAATGATCTTGACACCCTTTGCCTTGCAGATATCCACGATGGGCAGCAGTTCCTTTGTCTTACCGCCGCGGGAAGCAAAGAGCATAACATCTCCCTTCTGAATAAAACCAGTCGCGCCGTGAACTGCCTCCGCAGGGCTGATAAACCGGGCAGGACGCTCGATGCAGCACATCAGGTGTGCAAAGTGCTGGCAGATAATGCCGGAATGACCGGAACCGGCAGCACCGATCCGGGGAGCGGCAGCCAGCAGCTCCACAGCCTTGGCAAACTGCTCATCGTCAAAATATTCCTTCATTTCATTAATGCAGGCAGCCTCAATATCATAAGCAGCCTTTGCCGCATCCAACGCAGCTTTTGTAACCATATGTATTACCTCCTATATGGAAATTATATTCCTTCGCAATGAGTATACTATTTTTCCTGTGTATTTGCAAGGTATAAATAGACAAAATCTTCTAAATCTTGTTGACTAAGGAAACTCCTGTTGTTATAATAGCAGAAGATACAATGAGAGGAGAATGCGTATTATGACAACAATCAAAGCACCTTTTTTTGAGATCGGTCCCAAGTCTTATCTGTATGGTGACGAGATCCTGGAGCTGGCACAGGCTGCCGACGCTGCTTCTGAGAAGTACGGTGTGGATATCATCTTCA
This sequence comes from Faecousia sp., assembly GCA_045540795.1. GTDB lineage: Bacteria > Bacillota > Clostridia > Oscillospirales > Oscillospiraceae > Faecousia. The sequence goes on from JAZQHW010000001.1 coordinate 9,781, forward strand.
CCTGCCCTGTAGTGGACATCCGCCGGGTAAAGGAAAACACCAAGCGTATCCATGTTTTCGCACCCCATATGGATCCCATTCCCGTGGGTCGCGGTCTGGCTGACATTCTGCCGGAGTCCCTGGTGGCTGCCGGTGCGGAAGGTGTTATGCTGAACCACGTAGAGAAGCCCCTGAGCTTCGAGGTTCTGGCAGAAACCATCAAGCGCGCTGAAGAAGTGGGTCTTACCACCATCGTCTGCGCCGATTCTGAGGAAGAAGCTTCCAAGATCGCTACTCTGAATCCCGATATCATCGTGGCAGAGCCTTCTGCTCTGATCGGTACCGGTGTCAGCGTCGGTCCTGAGTACGTAGAAGCTGCCACCAAGTGTGTTAAGGATGTAAATCCCAACATTCTGGTTCTGACCGCTGCCGGTATCGCCGGTGGCGAGGATGTTTACAACACCATCATCGCAGGCGCTGACGCTACCGGTTCTTCTTCCGGTGTTGCCAAAGCTGCTGACAGACCCGCTATGGTGGACGAAATGATCGCCGCCTGCCGCAAGGCCTGGGACGAAAGACATAAGTAATTTTCGTATTGACGGCAGAACCTCTGCCCTACAATAAACTTGTCATTATTACCTACAGGAGGAAATAAAAATGGATTTCAAAGTATTTCAAAAAGAGATCGAGCTGCAGTCCCGCGGTTGGGTCCCCACCTTCCATGACATCTCCACCGATGTTATGAAGATCGTTGAGGAGTCCGGCGTTAAGAACGGCACCGTAGCTATCGTATCTCACCACACCACCTGCTCTGTTATGGTTCAGGAGTGCTCCCACGACTTCGACACTTTCGATCTGGAGTACCTGCAGCACGAGCTGCTGGACATTATGCGTGGCTTGATCCCCGACTACACCAACGAG
>JAZQHW010000002.1:0-38078 GCA_045540795.1 Faecousia sp.
GCTTGGCCTCCGACTTGTATCGCTTCTCAAGTTGAATTGCATCGGATCTATGGTGGAGTTGTACCCGAAATTGCTTCACGGAAACATATTGAGGTGATTTACGGACTGGCTGAAAAAGCTTTGCAGGATGCCGGTATAACAAGACAGGATATTGATGCGGTTGCTGTGACATATGCACCCGGTTTGATTGGCGCTGTTCTGGTAGGTGTAAATTTTGCGAAAGCAGCGGCATTTGCATTAAACAAACCACTTATTCCGGTGCATCATATTCGTGGGCATATTGCAGCAAATTATCTTGCATTTCCTGAACTAAAACCACCTTTTTTGTGCCTGGTTGTGTCCGGAGGACATACGATGATTGTCGATGTTCAGGACTATACCAAGATGCAGATTCTTGGCGGCACATTGGATGATGCAGCCGGTGAGTCATTTGATAAAGTGGCCCGGGTACTTGGAATGCCTTATCCCGGTGGTGCTGCTTTGGATAAGATAGCAATGACAGGCGATGAAACAAAGTATAGATTGCCAAGAGCTAAGGCTGGAGATAATCCTTATGATATGAGTTTTTCCGGATTGAAAACAGCTGCATTAAATTTGATTCATCATTCTCAACAAGTTGGTGAAACTCTGGATGTGCCTAGTTTATGCGCAGCTTTTTCTAGCGCTGTTTCGGATACACTTGTGCCCCGTGTTTTTGATGCAATTAAGGAAACCGGATATAATAAATTGGCAGTTGCCGGCGGTGTTGCGGCAAACTCAAGAATCCGCAAAGATATCAAGATGGCTGCTGACAGTTTAAATGTAGAAACATATTTACCACCATTGTCATTATGTGGCGATAATGCGGCAATGATCGGTTCTCAGGCTTATTATGAATTTTTGTCTGGAAATGTTGCTGATATGTCACTGAATGCTTATGCAACAAAAACAATCCTTGGAGAATCTTTATAAACTGAAAGAATGCAGGAAGCATAATTGCTACCTGCATTCTTGTGTATATGTTGTATATTATTATCACTTAATGTGGTTTGTGGTAATGTTTGTTTGAATAGGCTTGTTGATAAACCTGTGGATATTGTTAATAACTCATATATTGATAGACAATTCTGTGTTATGTTAATTGAATTTCAATTATAAACGAACAAAATTAACTGTTTGAAGGATTGATGTGGATATCCTTCACATAGAGAGGATGCTAATTTTGCTTATAGAGTTTCATAAGTACCAGGATGTAAATATAGCGCGATTAAAGCACTTATATCGCTGCAGCATTGTGGATGAGGCGTTGAAAAAGAACCTGAATGTGCCAGAAAATGAATATATATTATTGGCAGAACAGAATTTTTATGCTGATATTCGAGATCTTTTTAATAATCTTGGTACGCTATTTGTGTGGGAAGAGAACGATGTTTATTTATCTGCTTTGCGAATAGAACAGTATTGTGACGGTTTGCTGGTTACCTGGCTTGAAACTGACCCAGATTTTCGGCGAAAGGGGAATGGGAGGCGTTTGTTAATCTCCACCATTCGAGAATTGAAGAACAATTCTGCATTAAAAATATACGCCCATATTCATAAAGGTAATCATGCTTCAATTGCACTTCATCTTAGTTGTGGTTTTGAGAAGATATCAAATTCAGCAAAACTTTTGGATGGGTCAGTTTTACCCAATATGCAAACATACTGTTGTTAGAATACTTACCGCCGCACAGAATAACACCTGTGCGGCGGTGAATCATATTGATTAAGCAATAAATGCGTTATTCTTCTACAACAGTAAAGGAATTCTCGTTTGCTAACGCTCCGTTAAAATATACACTCATAGTGTATTTTCCGGGCACTTGAGGAATAGAGGGAATATCCAACTCGCAATAGTTTTTGTACCACATTTTGACCCATGTATTTGTGCTTGTTGACGAATTAACGATAGTGCCGTTTTCGTCACGAACAACGAACAGAGCCACAATTTCGTCGTTGGATGTGTTGTATTCAGAACGCATTCTGATCAGATAAGAAGCTTTCTGACCAATTTCGAAGGTTGTTGTATAATCAGACTTGGACAAGTCGTAGCGATCCCAGCCTGAGTAAGAGGGAGTTTTGCACATTTTGAATTCCATTACTTTGGCAGAAACGGCATAACCCTTAAATTCCTGTGCATCTTCGCATTTATGCACAACTTCTCCACCCAGGATGGGATCTCCGTCTGTAGTTTGGAGTGAAAATGTATAGGTTGCTCCGGGTATTGCCGGTGAGATTATTGCAGAGCCGGTATTCTCACAAGCAAGCTCCTGGGAGGATCCGTTGTTAATGGAATAAAGCACAATCCAGTTTCGGTCAACTTTTGTGAGCACTTCCCATGTTAATTTGAGATTGTTAGGATCATCATTGGATACAGAGAAATTGTCTACGGTAATGGAATTTGCGGCAGCATATGCACGCTCACCAACACTATTTCCACTTGCAGTTACGTCAACAGTATAGGCACCTTTGCTGTCTTCAATATCAAAGACAGTGCTTGTTTCACCGGTGACGATTGTATTGTCATAACCGGAATCGTTGTAACACCGTACAGTCCAACTAGATACAGTTGTATCTTCAGGAGCAGTCCAGTTAACTGCGAGCTTGTTATCAACACAGCCAACAATGGTAACCTTGGTTGCTTTCACAATTTTTGCTGCAGTATGTTTTACTTCTGTGTTGCCGACGATTCTCAGATCATCAACCGGAGATAGATTGAAGGTGTATTCGTTGCCAATTGTCAGTCCGGTAAGGGTGATCATATGACCGGAGAATATTTCTTCGACATTTTCACCGTTCTGATTTGAATAAGATAATTTCCACTGATCAGAGTCAGGACCTTCTACGGCAAATCCTAAAATAGCACTGCCATCTTCTGCACCTGTTACAGCATTAAACTGGACGATTTCGGTTTGAGAAGGTGTTGTAAATGCGGTGGATGTGTCACCTGTAAGCTTATGAAATCCACTAATGTCTACTCTAATCTTAAATGCTGAATCCGGTGCAAGGTTTGTAAAAGTTGCTTTGCCGTCAACAACGGATGAAGATTGCTGATTTCCATATGTATCCAGACAGTATACAGTAAGCTTATCCTCGGGAATGGGTGATTCGATCAGAACAGTCAGTGAACCGTTTTTGCTCTCTTCCAGGACCATAGAGTCAATTGGTTGGATGTAATAATTTCTATAGTAATAAATACCGACCGCCAGCAGTCCAAGTGTAATTAAAGCAATAAAGAGACTTCGTACCCAATGAATCTTTTTCTTAGGAATACCATTGTTCTCTTCTTCCTCATCGGAAGTGTCCTCCTGCACCCGGTCAATGCTTTCCTGCGTTACAGTGTCTTCTGCAGGTGCCGGATCATTGTCATTTGCAGGTTCGTCACTTTCCTTATTGTCATCAATATCTTCGGCTGTGTTATCCAACGGAATCTCTTCTTGTGGTTCTTCGGTTCCGTCTATCTCGGGCTCTTCGGGCTGAATAGGAGGCGGAATAGGAACATCAACGGGTTCCGGCTGAATCACGGGTTCAGGTGTAGGATGAGAAAGCAAGTCATCTGCTTGATTGAGGATTTCGGAGACTTCGTTGGAAACTTCCTGGTAATCTATTTCGCCATCCTCTTCGCTGGGGATGGTCTCATCACCGGTATCTTCACTGATAAAGGTTAAATTGCCTTCTTCATCTTCTGTGAAGATGCTGTCTTCGGTAACGTTCAAAATTTCTTCAATAGCTTCCTCGGAAGGCTGCTCAACAGTTGAAGAGCCATCGCATTCTTCTGTGTCAGCGCCGGACATACTTTCAACGTTTTCGTACTTTCCGATGACTTCGTTTTCATCAACAGGAGTCGATGAAACAGAGGCTTGCTCTGTTTCTACGGGAGCGCTGTCATCCTGTTGTGTCGATTCTTCAATTGTATCTGCCATCTGCAAATCGGCTTGCTCGTCAGATGTGCATATTGATTCCTCGGTTGCCTCCAAAGTAGAATCAGGGGCTGCTTCTTCAGGTGCTGCGGGTACAGGCACGATTGGTGTATCGTGCGCACCGTTCCGCTGCATATAGCTTACCAATGCCTGACCCATTTCAATAGGATCTTGCCAACGATTCTCGGGTTCCGGTGCACATGCTTTGAGAATAATTTCTGCCATCTCATAGTCGGCATAAGCAGGGGCAAGGAATTCTTCACTGGGCGCACTTTCTTCGTTAAAGGGCAGTTTTCCGTCATTAAATGCTTGATACAAAATCAATCCTGCAGCATACACATCAACGGTAGTATTCAAAGCGGAAAAAGCATCTGCAATTTCCGGAGCTGTATATTGACTGCGGTAGCGGTCCGGAAGGGAAGTATATTTCAGCGTATCAAGTTTTATAAAACCAAGGTCTCCGATTCTGAACTCTCGGTCTGAGATCATGTAAATGTTCTCAGGTTTCAAATCAACATACAGATACCCCAAGCGGCGGCAGACAGCCAATGCGGCGCAAAGGTCTAATCCTAAATTGATGGCAGCCAGATGTGTCATAGAGCCCTTGCGGTAGAATTGGGATAGTGTTTGTTTATATTCGCCAAGCAGATAAAGGTTGTACCCACACTCTTCATTATCCATAGGTTCAATTTGATAATCAGAATATGCAATAAAACCTTCCAATTTTGACAGACGTTTGAGCGTTTCAAACTCTTCAGTCATTTCTTCAGTGATCACTTTGAAATAGGATTGTGCTTCTTCCTTACTGGCATAAGCACCGGTGAGAAGTAATGCATCCAATTGTTTTTGAGATGCAGGTGTAGATATAATTTTTACAATGTATTTATTATTTGTTTCTTTTTCAATTGCCGGGCAGCAGGCTACGCCGTTACGATCGCTAATGGGTTCACCCATAACAAAATTGTCGAGCATTGGCGAAATTAGTTTGGGTTCTGACACATATATCGCCTCCTTTTTAATACTTTCTATATCATAAAATAAATTTATAAAAAAAGCAACAGGTTTGTGGTTGTTTTATTTATCAATAAATGCTATAATACATAAAAATGATGCTATAATGTGAGTAACATCGTTAAGGAGGTAAATAATGAGTAAGATTATTTGTGATGTTTGCGGTACATCTTATCAGGAAACTGCAAATCAGTGTCCCATTTGTGGTTGTGTTCGGTCAGCGGATTCTAGTCCTGTTTCATCTGAGGTTACTGCGGAAGCAACCGGTAACGGTAGTTATACATTTGTAAAAGGCGGACGCTTTTCCAAGAGAAATGTTAAGAAGCGTATGCGTGGTGAACAGGTAGTACCGGATAAGCAAATTGTTCCAGATGGGGAAGAAGAGGAAAAGAATACTGCTGTTGATAAAGGCTTGACTATTGGAATTGTTGTTCTGATTCTTGCAATCGTCGCTGTATCTTTGTATATTGCTCTTCGATTCTTTGGACCTGGAGTATCTTTGGCACCGAAAGAAACTACCGGTGCAAACACTACAGAAACACCGCAAACCACAGAACTGACCACCGTTGCTACCGAATTGGAAATTCCTTGCGATTCTATCGAGTTGTCAAAGACTGCAGTGAAATTTGACAAGGAAGGCGCTGCGTTATTACTGGATGTTTATTGTAAACCCATAGATACTACGGATGAAATTCTTTTTGAATCCAGCGATTCTTCTGTGGCAACTGTGTCTGAAGACGGAATGATCACAGCTGTTGCACCCGGTGAAGCTGTAATTACTGTATACTGTGGAGATGCTACAGTTGATTGTAGTGTTATTTGTGACTTCGAGGTAGAAACAGTTGAAACAACAGAGGCTACAGAAGCAACTGAAGCTGAAACAGAACCTGTTAGCGGTTTCGCTTTGAATCGGGAAGATTTCACATTAAATGTTAAAGGTGAACAGTGGAAGCTTTACAATGGAAGTATTAATGACGAAGAGATTTACTGGACGTCCGACGACGAGAAGGTTGCAACGGTTCGTAACGGTGTTGTAACTGCTGTGGGCAAGGGTTATACCACAATTCGTGCCAAGTATCGTGATACAGAGGTTACCTGCATTGTACGTTGTGCCGATTCCGTAGGCAGCTATGTTGAAGGAGACACCGGTATTGAAGAGAATGTACAAACTGATTTAAAGTATTCTATCAGTCATTCGGATGTCAGCATCAAGATCAATGAGGTTTTTGATCTGATCCTATCTGATGCTGAAGGTTCGTCTGTGGAAGTTGCCTGGACTGTTGAAGATGCATCTGTGTGTTCTGTATCCGGTAATACAGTAACAGGTTTGGCTGCAGGTATGACTAACGTAACCGCAACTGTAGATGGAACTACATACACCTGCATTGTCAGAGTGCGTTAATAGTTTGAGAGCGGCAACGATGCCGCTCTCAAGATTTATTCGCCGTCAATACTATCCCGCCATCTTCTGAAAAGCAGGGAAATACACCAAATTCCCGCTAAACCAACCAGGGAATAGATGATCCGGCTGAATACGGCACTTTGTCCACCAAAGAGCCATGCTACCAAGTCGAATTGAAAGATACCTATCAGTCCCCAGTTAATAGAACCGATAATGGAAAGGATCAAAGCAATTGTATCCAAAGATAACACCTCCATTAATTTCGTTGGTAATTGTATCTTTACCCATTAATTAATAATTATTCGTTAAATTATTTTTGATTTCAAAATTCATAACAATTATGAAAGGCAGAATATAAATGGTTACTTTATACGAAGGTGCATATGCAAAACTCAATCTTACATTGGATGTTTTGGGAAAAAGAGAAGATGGTTATCACAATTTGCAGAGCGTAATGCAAACGATTTCTATCCGTGATGATATTGAAATTGATGTAGGGACTGGAAAACCCTGGGAATTGCAATGTGATATGGAAGGAATTCCTGTTGATAGCAGAAATCTTGCTTGGAAGGCGGCTGAGGTGTTTTTTAATGCCACGGGAAAGGATCCTGACGGTATCACTATAAGAATTTTAAAAAGAATTCCGTCACAAGCCGGTCTCGGTGGAGGTAGTGCAGATGCAGGCGCGGTTCTCAGGGCATTGAATAAACACTATGGTAATCCACTTTCTATTTTTGCACTTGCTGAGTTAGGTGCAGAAGTGGGTAGCGATGTCCCGTTCTGCACGATTTGCGGTACTGCGATGGTTGAAGGCCGGGGGGAAAGGATCCGGGTTTTACCTAAAATGCCGGACTGTGTTTTCGTGGTCTGCAAGCCGGATTTTTCGGTATCTACACCGGAGCTGTATAAAAAAATCGATGAAAGTGCAATCGCAAAGCGTCCGGATAACAGAGCAATGGAAAGCGCATTGCTTGCCGGAGATCTTGGGAAGATTGCAGAGAATTTGTGTAATGTATTTGATCCTTTAGTAACTTCTGATCATTTGGAACTGAATTATATAAAGTCTATTTTCAACAGTTATGGATCGGTTGGTCAGCAGATGACTGGTTCCGGATCGGCAGTTTTTGCAATTGTTTCTGATTTTGAATTTGCTGCGGTTATCTGTAATATGCTTAAGGACAACTACCCCAATGTATTTATTGCAAAACCTATTTAAATCTACATTTGCCGTTCGTGATTCGATTCGCGAACGGCAATTTTATAAAAATTATCTGTAAAAAGTAAGTAGCTTGTGATATTATATTTCTGTAAGAAGGGGTGGATGTGATGCTGACACTGTTATTAGGTAAAGACTGGGTCAATAACCGTGATGAAATATTGCGTTTAATTGCAAATAATGTATCCAATGAGATACCGGGTAATATTTTGATTGTACCCGAATTGATCAGCCACGAAACAGAACGACGGCTATGTGCAGCAGCTGGCAATACAGTTAGCAGATTTGCAGAGGTGTTGACCTTTACCGGACTGGCAAGACGGGTAGCTGAGAAACTGGGACATGGTGCAGTTGACTGTTTGGATAATGGTGGTCGTATTGTTGCGATGGCTTCAGCTGTTCAACAGGTTCATAGTAAATTGAAGGCGTATGCTTCTGTTGAAACAAAACCGGAGTTTTTAAATGAACTGGTGAATGCAATGGATGAATTCAAACGGTGTTGCATTGATTCCAAGACTCTTTCAAAAGCGTCCTCGAATGCAGAGGGGAACTTGGCGCAAAAGTTAGAGGAATTGTCACTGATATTGGAGTGTTATGAAGCTTTGTGCCAACAAGGAAAACGGGACCCACGGGATCAGATGATATGGTTGCTGGAAGAATTGCGAGATAGTGATTATGCGCAGCGCCACACTTTTTTTATTGATGGTTTTCCGGATTTTACGATTCAGCATATGCAGATCCTGGAACATTTGATTGCAGAAAGCGCCAATGTAATCGTTAGCCTGAATTGTGATTGTTTGGATTCTCAAATACTCGCTTTTGAAAAAGCGGGAAGTACTGCAGGCGAACTCTTGCGCATTGCAAAAAAGTTAAATGTTCCGGTTGATGTAAAGTATGTTGAGCCATCTGAAGGAAAACTCCAGGAAGTATGCGCTAAATTGTTCCAGGGTAAATTAGAAGAGGGTAGTGTATCTGATGTCTTGCGGGTATATAGAACAAGCTCAATATATGATGAATGCGTTGTTACTGCTGAAAATATAGTGGCACTTATAAAAAGTGGTGTCCGGTATAGAAAGATATCTGTTGTATGTGCAGATATGGCAATATATCGAAATACCATTGAGTCCGTTTTTTCAAGATTTAATATTCCAACCTACTTAACCGGTATGGAATCTGTGTTGGAAAAGACTGTGATTGAAGCACTTTTGAATGCTATGGACGCAGCGCTGGGTGGCTTTGAACAAAATGATGTTTTGAATTATATAAAATCAATACTGTCACCCTTGGATTTTGATATTTGTGACAAGATAGAGAATTATGTCCATATGTGGGGAATCCAGGGTAACCGTTGGTTGGTTGATTGGACAGGGCATCCTGAAGGCTTTTCCGAAAAATGGTCTGATGAGCAAATTACATTGCTTGCGGATATAAATATTGCCCGGAATTTGGCAATGGGTCCGTTAATCAAATTGCGTGAAGGTTTGATTTCAGCGAAAAATGTGCGAGGTCAGGTTTGCTCACTTTACGCGTTTTTTGAAGATATTCATTTGTCTGAAAAGCTTAGCAAATTAGCTGAACAATTGGAAATAGGTAATGACGGCAGAAACGCACAGATTTTCAATCAGCTCTGGGAGATTCTACTGAATGCCTTGGAACAACTTTACGATGTGTTGGGAAATACTTATTGGGATTCCGAAGCTTTTGTTCGTTTATTTAAGCTTTTGCTGAGTCAGTACAATGTAGGTACGATCCCAAGTGTGCTGGATGCAGTTTCAGTTGGATCTGTCAGCACAATGCGATGTCAAAAGACTGACTATCTATTTATACTGGGGGCAGTGGAAGGTTGTTTTCCAAAATATTCCGGATCTACCGGTGTTTTGACGGACCAGGAACGTGTGCAGCTACGCAATATGGGAGTTCCCCTTACAGGAGGATCTATAGACGGTCTTAAAGCGGAATTTGCTGAAATATATGGTACAGTTTGTGCAGCGCAGAAGTTTGTTACGGTGTCTTACCCAAGTGGTCAGCCATCGTTCATTTATAGAAGACTAAAAGATTTGGCGGGTGGGGAGTCTAATGTTTCAAGTCTAGCTGGTGCTGCAATGCGGGATCCCTATGAAGCCGGCATTTTTTTGGCTGCCGGATTCGCTGAAAATGAAGCTAAAGTGCTAGGCTTGGATGGCGTATATAAAAGAATCTGTGAACAGTGGCAACACGGCTACGGAAGGCTCAATATAGAGCTTGTTAAGCGCCTGTATGGTGATGAATTGTTATTATCTGCGTCCCAAATTGATTGTCAGGCACAATGCCGCTTCAGCTATTTTATGAAATACGGTTTGCGTGCAAAGGAACAAAAAGAAGCGAAGGTCGACCCTGCTGAATTTGGTACTTATGTGCATGCTGTTTTGGAAAGTACAGTTAGAGATATAATGAAAGAAGGCGGATTTCAACAGGTTTCCATTGACAGAACAGTTATGATTGCAAAACATTATTCTGACGAATACTTAATGCGTTTTGCGCAGATTAAAAACGATCGGACGGAATATTTATTTAAGAGAAACGCAAAGGAACTGGAGATCATTGTAAGAGAAGTCTGGACAGAATTGCATAACAGTTCCTTTGAGCCAGCCGGTTTTGAAGTTGGGTTTGGTAAGAATGGTGAATTGCCCCCAATAAATTTGGAAGGTAAACTTATGAAAGCGAAATTGCGTGGTTTTATTGACCGCGTTGATGTTTGGCGGGATGGTGAGGATATTTATTTCCGCATCGTGGATTATAAAACCGGAAAGAAGGATTTCGATTATTGCGATGTCTTTAACGGAATTGGATTGCAGATGTTACTGTATATGTTTGCATTAGAGCAGGGTGCCATTGAGATATTTGATACAGAAGCGATTGCTGCCGGTGTTCAGTATTTTCCTGCCAGAGTTCCGTTGATACCTATGAATGCATTACCGTCTGGAGAGGCTGTAAGTGCTGGCAGAGAGAAGCTTTGGCGTAGAGCAGGTCTTTTGTTGGCGGACGGGAAAGTGCTGAAAGCTATGTCTACAGACGCGACAGAAAACCGAATGCCTTATAATGTGAAAAAGGACGGGCAAATTGCCGGAGATATCGCTAGCCGAAAACAACTTGACATTCTAAAGACTTATTTGTTTGATTTCCTGGGTGGAATGATTGATGAAATTGCATCCGGTTGTGTGGATGCCAATCCCTATACCCGTGGTTCAATGCACAATGCATGTTCTTACTGCCCGTATGGTTCTGTTTGCCGTGTAAACGAAAAGGACCGAAGAAATTATAAGACTATGACAGCACAAAGATTTTGGGATGAGACAGAAATGGTGGTGACGAAGCGTGGCTGAAACATTAACGCCTCAACAGTTGGAAGCTGTTAACAATACCGGTGGTGAATTACTTGTTTCTGCGGCTGCAGGATCCGGTAAGACAAAGGTTTTGGTTGATAGACTGATGCGATATTTGACGGATGAGCGAAATCCTGCCAATATTGATGACTTTTTGATTATCACCTATACTAAAGCGGCAGCTGCGGAGTTGCGCGGTAAAATATCCGCAAAATTATCTGAGTATATTGCAAAGAATCCTAATAATAAGCATTTACAAAAACAAATTCAAAGGATATACTTGGCAAAGATCTCTACAGTCCATTCCTTTTGTTCGGACATTCTTAGAGAACACGCATACTTGTTGGATTTGCCAACGGATTTTCGTGTTATTGATGAAAGTGAAGCCAGTGAACTTCGGGATATCGTTATGGAAAAGGTGTTGGAAGATGCCTATTTACATATAAAAGAGGACATGGATCTTATTTCTTTCTTAGATTCTCAGGGGATGGGTAGAGATGACAGGCGGATCCCGGAGATCATCTTAAATGTGTACCAAAAATCAAGATGTCATTTGGATCCTGATAAATGGTTGAATTGGTGCTTGTCTGTTAGTCAGACAGAAAGAATCAATGATGCTTCTGAAACTGTATGGGGCAAATATTTAATTGATGATTTAAAGAAATATATACAGCTGCAAGTAGCGGTTTTGGAAAAGTGTGTTACACTTGCCTCCTGCGATTCGGAAATGCAAAAACCTATTAATATTTTACAAAGCACAATTGATCAGTTGCGCAATATTTTAAATCTTTCTACCTGGAATGAAATATATCAAAATTCGAACATTGATTACGGAAGATTGGTATTCTCAAAGAAGTGCGCAGATGAAGAATTGATCGAGCAAATCAAAGCCGCGCGAAATGCTTGTAAAACAGGTGTATCCAACAAGCTTAACGCATTTTCAGAATCCAGTGATCAGGTGTTGGCAGATTTGCAGAAAACCTCACAGACGGTATCCAGTATCGTTAAAATGGTTCGTAGCTTTGCAGAAGCGTTTAGATCTGCGAAGGCAAGAAGACGCATTTTGGATTTTGGTGATCTGGAACACAGGACTCTGGATTTACTTTGGGGAAAGAACCGATCAGGGATTACCGCAACTGCAAGAGAGATTGGAAATCGCTTTCGAGAAGTGATGGTGGATGAGTACCAGGATTCCAATGTTGTCCAGGATTCAATTTTTCAAGCACTAACGGAAAAAGAGCATAACTGTTTTATGGTTGGTGATGTAAAACAGTCTATCTATCAGTTTCGCCTGGCAGATCCGGGGATTTTTCTAAAAAAATATAATCGTTTTGGTCCAGCTTTGGACGCAAAGAAAAACGAGGGACGAAAGGTATTGCTATCCCATAATTTCCGTTCTGCAAATGAAGTGATTGATGCAGTTAATGATGTTTTTACAGTATGTATGTCTCCGGAAATAGGTGGCTTGCATTACGGTGATGATGAAATGCTCCGGGAAGGAATTATTCATAAATCCATTGATGAACCGGAGGTGGAGCTTCACTGCATATCTACTGTCGAAGATACCTATGGTGAAGAAGCGACCTTCGTTGCCGCCAGAATTAGAGAATTGCTGGACGGAACGCATTATGTTCGCCATGGCGATAGTTTCCGGCTGATTAAACCGGAAGATATCGTGATTTTGTTGAGATCTCCAGGTTCTGTTGGGTACGCATTTAAAGCTGCCCTTGAGGATGTTGGTATTCGATGTTCTTCCGGTGGTGGTACAGATCTGCTTCAGACGGAAGAGATTATGACAATGACATCACTTTTGAAAGTAATCAATAATCCGTATCAAGACATTCCGCTTTTGGCTGTTTTATCATCAATGCTTTTCTGTTTTACTGCGGACGATCTTGTTAGCTTCCGAGCAGGTAATACGCAACTAAGTGTATATGAAGCTTTGTTAAAAAGTGATCAGAAAAAAGCAAAAGAGTTCCTGGAGATATTGAATGAGTTCCGAAACGAAGCAAGATGTAATACAGTAACAGGCTTGGTTAACAAGATATTTAAGCGGACAAAAATGGACAGCTTATTTTCCAAGCTTCCGGATGGAACAGAAAGAATGGATAATATCCAAGCATTTTGCCGTGTGATAGAGAGTTTTGATTCTCAATCCACCGGTGGGTTGCGCCAGTTTTTAGACCACTTATCTGTTTTAGAGCAAAAGGGAATTACTACTGAAGGACAAGCAGCTGATCAAGATGCTGTCACGATTATGAGTATTCATAAGTCAAAAGGCCTGGAATTTCCTGTGGTGTTTCTGTGTGGACTTGCCAGAGCGTTCAACAGAGACAGCGCCAGAGAACAAGTTTTATGTGATAAAGATCTGGGATTGGGATTATCCTGCGTGGATTTGGAAAAACGTGTTCAGTATCCATCTATTGCTAAAAAGGCAATTTCTGCAAAAATCATTGCCCAGGGTCAATCAGAAGAAATGCGTGTTTTGTATGTTGCAATGACACGGGCTAAAGATCGTTTGATAATGACCTATGCATCCAGGTATTTGGAAAACGAAGTATCCGCTGTTGCCGGTTTAATTGATTTGTGTGATCCGTTGTTGCTAACAATGAGTGCGGATTGCCCTGGTAAGTGGATCTTATTGTCAGCACTCAGACGGCAGGAAGCAGGAGAACTGCGATCACTGATAAATACTACAATTGCGACCGTTCCATCTGCCAGCCCGTGGCTAATTCGTGTATATAAAGACAGCATAGAAGCAGAAGATGTAATTGTTGAAGAGGAATATAAAGAGGAAACTGCGATACCGGAAAATGTTCTTGATATGATTCGCTCTGGGTTATCATACGAGTATCCGCATCTGGCTGCAACAAATGCACCGTCAAAGCAAACGGCAACTCAATTGAAAGGCAGAGAAAAGGACCTGGAGATCAAGGAGAATACCGCGCAGAAAGTTCAGAAGAATCAGTGGAGAAAACCTTCTTTTGTCGAAAAAACAGTTAACGGAAGCAATATAGGCAATGCTATGCATAATGTTATGCAGTATATATGTTATGATGCTTGTACAGATCTTGAGGCAATTTCAAATGAACTATCCCGTTTGGTGGACCAAGGTTTTATTTCCAATGATGTAGCGCTTTTGGTTAATAAAGAACAAATCTTAAATTTCTTTTCATCGAATGTAGGTGAAGCTTTACTTACATCTCCAAATGTGATACGGGAATTTAAATTCTCAATTTTGGATGATGGATCTAATTATTCCACGGAACTGGAAAATGAAAAGATCCTTCTGCAGGGTGTAGTTGACTGTGCAATCATTGATAATGAAATTACAATTATTGATTTTAAGACAGACAGAGTGAAGGAAGATACGCTTTTCACTATAGTGGAAAAATATAGGCTTCAATTACTGACATATTCAAAAGCTTTGGAGAAGATCTATAATAGACCGGTAAAGAAAGCTTTATTGTATTTCTTTGCTATTAATAAGTTCGTTGATGTTCTGGAATGATTCATTTAATAAAAGTCCTCTGACAGTGTACCGCCAGAGGACTTTTAATCTTATTTGCTGTTTTTGTTCTGGTTCTGATTGCGGTTCTGATTGTTCTGGTTGTTTTGGTTGTTCTGGTTGTTCTGGTTCTGCTGATTGTTCTGATTCTTGTGTTGCTGATTCTGATTGTTCATTTCAATGTCCTCCTATATTGATTGCGGTGTTCCGCAGACTTAGCATACCCCAATGCTTATGATTTATCCTTCGGACGAAAAATAAGACTTACCAATAAACCCATCACGATTGCGATTGCAATTCCAGCTGCACAAGCTTTCAATCCACCGGTGAATATACCAAGTAAACCGGTTGTATCAACTGCTTCACGCACACCTTTTGCCAGATTGAAGCCGAATCCGGTGAGAGGTACAGTTGCCCCGGCGCCTGCAAAGTCCACCAGTTTGTTGTAGAGTCCGCATCCACCTAGAATTACACCCGCAACGACATAACCTACTAAGATTCTTGCCGGTGTCAGTTTTGTCTTATCAATTAAAATTTGACCGATCAGGCATAGAATACCGCCAGTTATAAACGCTTTTAGATAATCCATAATTAACCTCCGCTGATTGAAACAGCATGACAGATTCCAGGGATTGAACGACCTTGTTGTGTGGATGTTGGGGATAATAATGCTCCGGTACCGCAAAAAAGAATGTTTTTAAGTGTTCCTTTATTTAGCTTATCCAATAGATATCCGCATAAGGTTATTGCACTGCAACCACATCCGGATGCACCGGAATGTACATCCTGCTTCTCAGAATCAAATAATAAACAACCACAATCAACAAGTTTACCTCCTAAAGAGAATCCTTGCCGTTGGGCTAGTGCCAGCAGAGATTCTTTACCTACCTGCCCTAAATCACCGGTTATGATCAAATCAAAGTCATTTGCTGTCAGATTAAGATCTTCCATATGGGTACGAATCGTATCCAAAGCTGCCGGCGCCATTGCCGCGCCCATATTGTTGGCATCTATAATACCGAGGTCTACAACGGTACCCACGGTACAGGCAGTTATTTTGGGTCCAACACCGGCAGGTGTTATGAGAACAGCACCGGAACCGGTGGTTGTCCATTGCGCTGTAGGTGTTCTTTGCCCACCATATCCTAACGGAAAGCGATATTGTCGTTCAGAGGAAGCAAAATGTGAGGATGTTATCGCAACGGCACTATCATAAAAACCGCTGCTGACAGCCATAGATGCAATAATCATACTTTCCGCCATTGTTGAACAAGCACCGTATAGTCCCAAATGTGGAATTTTGGTATTACGCAAAGTAAAGGATGAACCAATGCATTGATTTAACAGATCACCGGATACGATCAAATCAAAATCATTTTTGGTTTTACCTATTTTTTGCCCAAGGGTGTCTAATGCAATTTGTTGCATTTTACTTTCTGCAAGTTCCCAATTTTTTTGACCAAAGTAAGGATCTGTGACAGTTACATCAAAGGTATTACCTAAAGGACCTGCTGCTTCCTTTTTTCCGGCAACACTTGCCCATGCCCGGATAGTTACCGGTTTTAGAAGTTGAAAGCTATGCATTTTTGCGTATTTATCCGTCATAATCGCACCTCCGCAGGTACAGTATGTGCAGATTCTATATAAATATGAAAGCTGCTGATACAAATCGTATCAGCAGCTTCACAATTTTATTTACCAGCCAGTGCTCGCTCCAGCCAAACACAGCCAAAGTCAAGCGCTGTATAAAGACCGGCTTTTTCACCTTTTTTCAAGATCCTGTCACGGCTTTTAACAGACGGATCTGTCAGCTGGAGTTGAACGGAAACCCGGGAGGCAATATCTACATCATTGACCTTCTTTGTTTCTAAAATCTGCAGCATAACAATGTGTGTATCTGCCATTGAGCCATAATAGAGCAGGTTATCTTTCCGCATCAGCGGGTGTCCTTTGTACATAAGTAGCTTCTTTTCATCAGCCATAATAAACCTCCTGGAAATTGTAATAGGAGGGCTTTTGCATTGGCAAAAGCCCTCCGGTAATGGATCAGGGCTGTTCAAACAGATAGCATCGAACCAGTTCCTGCAGAAGCTCATCCCGGTCTAACTTGCAGATCATACTGCGAGCATTATTATAATTCGTGATATAGGTGGGATCTTCTGTCAAAAGATATCCGACGATCTGATTGATGGGATTATATCCCTTTTCGTTCAAGGCGTCGAACACACCACGAAGTACACGGCGCATATTCTCTTTATCATCACAAGGAACTGTAAATTTTATAGTGCTGTTTTTGGTGTTTTCCGTCATGGGAACGACCTCCTTCCGAATACTATACACATTATAGCCCAAAATATGACGGGTGTAAAGTCTATATATGAAATTATTTTAAAATTAACGAAGAATTGCGCCCAATTTCTCCTTTAATGCAGCCAAAAGCTTACTGACAACCTGTTCTGCATCTGCATCTGTGAGGGTACGGTCATCTGCACGGAGTTCCATAGAAAATGCCATGCTCTTCTTGCCTTCGGGTACACCGGTGCCACGGTAAATATCAAACAGACGAACACCACGCAGTAACTTTCCTGCTGCATCACGGATCACATCTTCGATAGAACCGGCGGTAACTGTTTCATCACAGAGGATGGAAATATCCCGGGTGACAGTGGGATACTTAGGCAGAGGTACATAGGTTGCCTCAGGCAGGCGCAGTGAGAATAGAAGTTCGGTATCGATTTCAGCACAGTACACCTCGGTATCCATATCGTAATTTTGTGCAACCAAAGGATGAATCTGACCGATATAACCGACATCAATACCGTTGACGGTAACTTTTGCACATCTTCCGGGATGATAGGACGGATTGGTGGTATCTGCAGTATAGCGTGCAGCGGGAATGCGCAGACCATTTAGAATCGTATCCAGTTCGCCCTTAATGGTATAGAAATCACCGTTTCCGTAGGAACCCAAAACCAGGATTTTAGGTTCCCTGGGCAGGGGACTACCATTCTCGGTCAGGTAGATTTTTGCCAGTTCATAGAGCTTAACACACTTGTTGTGATAAGCATAATTTCTGGCAAGAATATCCAGCATAGAGGGCAAAGCGGTAGTACGCATCACAGATGTGTCCTCACCCAAAGGATTCTGGATTTTTAATGTGTTTCTTAAAGCAGAATCTACCGGGATTCTAATTTGATCAAAAATAGTGGGAGAAACGAAAGAGTAAGTGATAATCTCGCTATAACCAACGGCTCGGCAAAGAACACCTGCAGCAGCTTCAAACTTCATAACGGGGGAATAACCGCCCTGGGTAGAAGTCTTAAATGCTGTTGTGGGAATCTCGTTATAACCGAAGGATCGACCGACTTCTTCTGCAATATCAGCCATAAGGTTCAGATCCGGACGCCAGGACGGTACTTTGATCGTTCTTCCTTCTACAGGGATTTCCAGAAGATCCAGGTACTTGATCATATCTTGTTCACTGATGTTTGTACCCAAAAGATTGTTGATCTTTTCCGGTTCCAGCTCCAGAGTTTTTTCTTCGGGAACATAGTTGATAATATCGATCATTCCATCCAGCACGTCACCGCATTCCAGCATTTCCACTAATTCACAAGCACGCTGAACGGCAGGATCAGTCATCATAGGATCCAAGCTCTTCTCGAATTTACCGGAGGATTCGGTACGCATACCTAATGTAAGGGCTGTTTGACGGATCGATGTACCGTTGAAGTTTGCAGACTCAAAAACAACGGTTGCTGTATCATCCATAATTTCAGAGTTCTCACCGCCCATAATACCTGCCAAGCCAATGGGCTTAGTTTCGTCAGCGATAACAAGCATTCCGTTATTCAGCTGACGGATATTACCGTCCAGGGTGGTGAGTGTTTCACCGGCTTCTGCTTCTCTGACAACAATCTTGCCGGAAGAAACATATCGATAGTCAAAGGCGTGCATCGGCTGACCGTATTCCAGCATTACATAGTTTGTGATATCTACGATGTTGTTGATGGGTCGGATACCGTTGGCATGCAGACGGTTTCGCAGCCACTTGGGAGAGGGAGCGATTTTAACATTTGCGACCATTCGGGACGTGTAGCGGTTGCAAAGCTCGGTAGCTTCTACATCTACATCCAGTTTGTCAAAAATGCTTCCCGCGTTACTGCCGTTAACCTTCGGTTCGTGGTGTTTCATCTTCAAACCAAAGGCAGCTGCGGACTCCCTTGCAAGACCGATAATAGAATAACAATCAGGACGGTTGTTGGTAATTTCAAAGTCCACGATGGTATCATCGTTTCCAATTACAGTGTTGATATCATCACCGGGCTTGCAGTCTTCATCGTTCAAAATCCAAATACCTTCAGCAAAGGCATCGGGAAGATCATTTTGTGTAAGCCCCAGCTCAGCAAAGGAACAGAGCATACCGTTGGATTTTTCACCTCTGAGCTTGCCTTTGGTGATATGAATACCTCCAGGCAGCCAGGAGTTATGCAGTGCAGCAGGGACAAGATCACCTTGCTTGACATTTTGTGCACCGGTAACGATCTGTACGGGCTCTTCCTGCCCTACATCCACCTGACAAACCCACATATGATCAGAGTTTTCGTGGCGTACAATAGATAGGACCTTTCCTACAACGACATTTTTGATCTCAGCGTCCATTCGTTCATAGGTTTCCACCTTTTGACCGAAAACTGTCAGCCTTTCAACATACTCCTTGTCGGAAATATGGGATAGATCAACAAATTCTTCGTTCAGCCATTTTCTGTTCAGTTTCATTTCTATCCCTCCTTAGAATTGATTCAGGAATCGGATATCGTTATCAAAGATCAAACGCAGATCGTTGATACGCATACGTCCCATAGCCATACGTTCCAGACCCATACCAAAAGCGAATCCGGAATACTTTTCTGGATCAATACCGCAGCCTTCCAGAACTTTAGGATGCACCATACCGGCACCAAGCAGCTCGATCCAACCTTCACCGTGACATGTAGAGCAAACTTGTCCGTCAACCTCACCGATACCATGGCATTTATGGCATTGCATATCCATTTCACAGCTGGGTTCTGTAAAGGGGAAATGATGAGGACGGAAACGCATCTGTGCGTCCTGTCCATATATTCTGCGCATAACAGTTACCAATGCACCCTTTAAATCACCCATAGTAATATTCTCGGCAACAACAAGTCCTTCAATTTGATGGAACATAGGGGAATGGGTTGCATCCGCTTCATCCTTGCGGAAAACACGTCCCGGAGCAAGAATACAGATTGGAGGCTTGGCATTTTCCATAGCACGGATCTGCATAGGACTGGTCTGGGTACGAAGCAGAACGGAGTCATCGTCGGCAAAATAGAAGGTATCGCTCCGGTCCCGGGAGGGATGCCCTTCTTCAATATTCAGACGGGTAAAGTTGTAGTCAGCCAGTTCTACTTCAGGTCCGTCAACGATTTGATAACCCATACCAACAAAGATATCTTTGATCTCTTGAAGAACTTTGTTCATAGGATGCTCGTGACCCAAAGAAATGTTATTGCCTGGTACTGTGACATCAATAGCTTCTGCTTTTAGTTTTTCTTCCATAACAGCAGCGTTGATTGCAGACTTCCGTTCCTCTAATTTGGCTTCGATTTCTGCACGTACTGCATTTGCGATTTGTCCCATAACAGGGCGCTCCTCGGGGGAGAGTTTACCCATTTGCTTTAAAACGGCAGTCAGTTCGCCCTTTTTACCAAGCAGCTTGACACGCAATTCTTCCAAGACTGCTGGAGTTGTGGCAGCGTTCAGATCTGCAATGGCTTGCAGCTTGATTTGTTCCAGTTGTTCTTTCATAACGGTTCTCCTTCCAACAGAATTCTACAAAAAATACCTCCATCCCAAAATCGGGACGAAGGTTTACCTCCGCGGTACCACCCGCAATTCGCTATATAGCGCAGCTTGAATCGTCGATAACGGTGACCACCGGCAGACCCTACTAATGTTCAGGCAGCAGCTCCCGGGAGAAAGCCCAAAGCAGTACACCGGCGGTTCTCAGCACCCCGCCTCTCTGAAGATGTATTTCTCTGCACCAGACAGCCCGTTCTCAGCTTTTTAATTTTCTGTTTAATTGTACCATATTCTATAATAAATTGCAAGTAAAATGTTTGATAGTTCTTTTCTTGACGGCTTCGGCAGTCGATGTTATGATAAATCTATAACGGAATGGGGGATTTCTATGATCAGAGAATTGAATCAACAGGATGTGTTGCGTATGCTTCCTGCGCGAAAAAAAGATGCATATAAAGGCTGCTTTGGCAAAGATCTGCTTCTTTGCGGCAGTGTTGGATTTACCGGTGCAGCTGCATTATCAGCAATGGGTGCCCTACGGATCGGTGCCGGACTGGTGTACTTGGGAGTTCCTCAGCCCATTTATGCTATTGAAGCAGGAAAGCTTCTGGAACCGATTGTATTTCCTTTACCGGATCAAGAAGGATGCTTTTCAGAAAGTGCAATTTTAGAAATCGAAAGATATCTTCCCAATATGGATGCTGTTTTGGTGGGACCGGGTGTTGGTATTTCGGATGGTACGGCACTGGTAACGCAGTATATTTTGAAGAATTTTAATGGATGTGTTATTTTGGATGCCGATGGCATAAATGTTTTGCAGGCGCATACAGATATATTGCGCGGAAGGACAAGTCCAACGATTTTAACACCTCATGAAGGTGAGTTTAGGAGAATCGGCGGCAGTCTTGAGCATGGAAGAATCGATGGTGCAATTGGGCTGGCAAAAGAACTGGGTGCAATTATAGTTTTGAAGGGTCATAAAACTGTGATCACTGACGGTGAAGAGGTGTTTGTCAATAATACAGGCAATCCTGGTATGGCAGTCGGAGGAAGTGGAGATGTTCTTGCCGGTATGATCACGGGTCTTGTAGGTCAGGGGATTACACCTTTGGACGCTGCAGCTTGTGGCGTTTGGCTTCACGGTGCTGCCGGGGATATTTGCGCTCAGGAATTAGGACAGTACGGTATGCTGCCTTCGGATATGCTAAATGTTCTGCCGCGACTACTGAAACAGGTGGGATGTATTTGAAATACTGTGTCGTTTTCTTGTTTTTGCTGTTACTCACCGGGTGTGGAAGCAAGCAAAAGGAGATGGATCGGGTTTTGGAACTGCGACAATCTATCCTGAACGGAAATGGTTGCTCCTTTCACGCAGAGGTTGCTGCAGATTATGGAGATGATTTATATTCCTTCGGATTACAATGCCAAGTGGATACAATTGGCAATGTAAGCTTTTCGGTAACAGCACCGGATACGATTTCGGGAATAACAGGGAAAATTTCTACCGGCGAGGGAAAACTGACCTTTGACAATGAGGTGCTTCTGTTTGACCTGATGGCAGATGGTCAGCTCACACCTGTAAGCGGTCCATGGCACTTCATTAAGGCTTTGAGAAGTGGGTATATTTCCGCTTGTGGTAAGGATAGTGAAGGATTTCTTGTTTTGATTGATGACAGTTATGAAGATGAAATGATGACATTAGAAATTTGGACAGATGAAAAATATATCCCGATTCGTTGTGAGATATTATATGATGGAAAGAGAATTTTGTCGATGAATGTTGGGAAATTTCAAATTCTGTAACAAATCGTCTTGCTTTGCGTAGAATGAATTGAAGGTGCTAACGTATAATTATTCTTTGTTCGTGGGAGAATATAGATACCGCGTTACATAGGATATATCCGGTAGCGCTGGGGAAGATTTCTCGCGGAGTGTGAAAATTATGGACAGCACGGTAAAACGTGGCGATATTTTTTATGCGGATCTATCTCCTGTTGTTGGCAGTGAACAGGGTGGAGTTCGACCGGTGCTTATTGTTCAAAATGACACTGGGAATAAACACTCACCAACGGTAATTGCCGCTGCGATTACCAGCCAGACCGGTAAGGCAAGACTCCCTACCCATATTAATATTGAGGGAGGCAGTGTTGGGCTGACAAAGGATTCTGTGATCCTTTTGGAGCAAATTCGGACAATTGACAAGCGAAGATTACGGGAGCATATGGGTAGACTGGATGATCAACGTATGCACCTGGTAGATAATGCCATTGCAGTAAGCTTTGGTTTAAATGATTTCAGAGCAATATGAATGTATATCCCCCTTGCTGCATAGCGTTACAGCAAGGGGGGATTCTTTTGCAATATGATCTTTTATTTGGAAACTGTATTTCGGGTAATGTATATGTATCAGAACTGGGACTATACTATAAGATTTCTGTAATCTGCAGTTTACCAAAAGAAGGGATATACAAGGTAGTAGCGGTTACAGACAGGGGTAGGGTACCTGTTGGAGTTTTAACACCGCACAATGATCAATTTGCTGTTGAAAAGAAGATTTCAAAGAAAGTATTGTGCGATGAAATTGTGATGTTTGAAGCGGTTAATATAGCAAAGAATACATTCCTTACAATACCGTTGAATCCAGAAGTGCAGTTTCCAGATCTGGAAAAGTTAGATAGCGCTCGTCTGGTGTTCGCAGAGGGCATAGCTATGTTAGAAATTCAAGATCTCTTTTGTGACCTTACAAGATAGTTTTCAAAATAAGAGAAATCCTTTTCAGTAAGAACCATAGACGGTGCGCCGTTCAATGTTCCGTCTTTAGCTGAAATTTCTACGGAGTGGACACCTGCGAGTTCAGTGACGGTTTTGGTTAAACAGGCACAAGCAATTGTGAGATCGGAACCGGTCAACAATGATAAATGGCTACTCAAAATTACATAAGCTCTGTCATTTCCCAATGTGACTTGTTCTAAATAAGTACCGGCAGGGAAGGGTGTAGTGTGATTGCTCATTTTTGGACCATTGATATAATTTTCCAGAATCAGAGCAAAGTCATTATTAAACTGAATGATGCTTCGTCTTTCACACACGATGACTGGTTCGCTGGTTCCGTATTGAAGCTCCAAAGCCCGATAATAATAATTGGCATAAGTATCTGTGTGACTTTGATTTGTTCTGCAAGCACAAAGGGAAAATAGCATACATAATATTAGAATTATTAATGAAATTCTTTTCATAAAACTACTCCTCTGTGTCAAAAATAGGGAAGATAATCGTAAACTCCGTACCTTCGCCTACGATGCTCTTAACCTGAATATCACCGTTGTTGCGCTTTACAATATTGCGAACAATTGATAGACCCAGACCACTGCCACCAGTAGAGCGGGATCGTGCTTTATCCACTCGATAGAAGCGTTCGAAAATGTGAGAAAGGGAATCCTCTGGAATACCCACACCGGTATCTTTGATTTTTATGATTGCATTGTCGTCTGATCTGTAAACTGTTATAAATAGTTTACCATTTTTAACATTATATTTAATTCCGTTTTCTGCCAGATTATAGATGACTTGATGCAGATCATCTTCCAAAATCAAAACAGGACAGTTATCGGATAGAGTGGTTTCGATGGTGATGTTGTTTTTGTTTGCAATTTCAGATAACATTCTAACAACTTTGCGAATTGTAGGTGCTATCTGCACGATTTCTGTTTCGTTTACTTCCTGTGTATCAATACGGGATAATGCGAGCAGCTTTTGTGTCATTCGGTTAAGTCGATCTGCTTCATCGCCAATATCACCAACGAACTCCTTGATGGTGGATTCATCCATACTATTCTGTAAAATGGAATCAGATAACAATTTAATAGATGCCAGTGGTGTCTTTAATTCGTGAGATGCGTCAGATACGAATTGTGACCGTTTATTCTCTGATGTTTGCAAGCGACTGATAAGGTCGTTAAATTCATTACTGAGTACATTTAATTCATCATGTCCACTCATATTGATTTTATGAGAGTAATCACCGCCGCGTACAGTGCGTATTGAGGACATAATCTTTTTGAGCCGCCTTGAATATGCGTTGGATGAGAAGAAAGAGAAAATGATAACTACAATTTCCAGAAGTGCTGTTATGTAAAAAATATTATTCTGGATAGATGCGATCAATGCACCTTGTGAGGTATCATATTCTGTAAGGTATATACAACCAATCAATGTACCATAGGAAATAACCGGTGTTGCGGCATAAGATTGCATAGCGCCTGAACGATACTGCCATGTAAAGACATCATTTGCTTCTAATGCATCAACAATTTCGGGATATAGAGCATAATCTCCTGTTATTGCAGAGTATGCTGCAGAATCATAAATCACTTTTGCAGATTGATTGGTAATAATGATTCGAGTATTCTGTTGTGAAGCTAAGTCTGCAACTGTTTGTCGCGCAGTTGTTTCGTTTAGAACTTCCAAACCAGCGATTTTAGCCGCGGTCAAGTGGCAGATTTCGATCATTGCTGTTTTCTTGCTGCTATAAAACAGCTGCTGGCTGATTTTAGAGCAGTAAATATTCAAAAACAGCAAGACAACAAATGTAACCAGCACATATATAATTGCGTATCGAAACTGAACGCTTCTAAACTGAATCGAAACCTTCGGCTTATTTTTTGAAGTAATAGCCAACGCCCCATTTCGTCATAATATACTTAGGATCAGCGGGATTATCTTCCAATTTTTCTCTTAATCTGCGAATATGTACATCTACTGTACGAATGTCGCTTCTGTATTCATAAGCCCAAATTGTATCCAAAAGTGCTTCCCGGGAATAGACACGGTTTGGGTTGCGCATTAAAAACTCAATAACATCAAATTCTTTAGCAGTTAAGTCGGCAAGTACACCGGAATGATAGGCATCCCGCGCACTCAGATCCAGTGTGATAGAGCCGATGGTTAATGTATCACCGGATTCGGTTTGACTGCGTGCAGTTCTCCGTAACAACGCACGGACGCGTGCCTTTAATTCCAAAATATTGAAAGGCTTTGTAATGTAATCATCTGCGCCTTGCTCAAATCCCATTAGCTTGTCCATATCTTCTGTTTTTGCAGTTAAAAGGATAATGGGAACATCGGAAAACTCCCTGATTCGTGTACAGGCGGTCAATCCGTCTACTTCCGGCATCATCACATCTAAGATGATCAGATCAGGATGTTGCACCTGTGCCAATTGAATGGCGTCCATACCATTGGATCCGGTTATTACATCATAACCCTCATTTTGTAGGTTAAAACGGATTCCTTTTACCAATAAATCTTCATCATCGACTACAAGAATTTTCATTATGAACCTCCTGCTGTGATATAGTCCTTAATAATTTCATATTGCTTATTGCCAATTCCTTTGATATTCAAAAGCTCTAAAGTGGATGTAAAACCACCGGCTTTCTCTCGGTAAGATACAATTCTATCCGCCAAAGCATCGCCGATACCCGGAAGCAAAGATAACTCTTCAGCGGTTGCAGCATTAATATTGAGTTTCCCGTCAATCATATGACTATTATCGTTTTGTGATTTTGGAACAGATGTCAGGGAGGTATACAAATATTGACTGTTCATTTGCCGGTAAAGGAAAAATCC
Source organism: Faecousia sp. (assembly GCA_045540795.1). GTDB lineage: Bacteria > Bacillota > Clostridia > Oscillospirales > Oscillospiraceae > Faecousia. The sequence continues at coordinate 25,895 of JAZQHW010000002.1, forward strand.
TGTTATTATCAGTAAAAATAGGATTGTAAAAATACTTAAAGGGTTGGTAATTATCTTTTTCATCAATCGCACCCCTCTGCATTGACGCAGAAAAAGAATAATGTTATAATATTAATACTATTATACACATTATCTGCCTTTGGGACAAGGGTTATCTGTAATAATTGGAGTAAAAATATGAAAAAAATTGTCATATTATCATCTGTTTTGCTGTTATTGTTGGCTATTTCACCACTTAGTGTGTTTGCAAGTGCAACTGAAACTGAACCTGTGCAACTGCCGGATGAACGAGTAGGTACCAGTTTTGGATTTAATGCGGATACCGCTCTTTTGGGCACAAATAAGCTGACGGATAATGTTGAGTCTGCTTTTTTATATGAGGTTTCCAGCGGAACATATATGTACGGATGGAACCAGGATTTGCCAATGGATCCTGCTAGCTTGGTCAAGATTATGACTGCACTAATAGCTTTGGAGGAAGGGGATATTTCTCAAGTTATCACAGCAAAGGAAGAGGTCTTGTCTACAGTTCCGTATTATGCAGTTTCTGCTGAATTACTTCCCAAGGAAGAGATGACACTTATGGACCTGCTTTACTGTATGATGGTGGGTTCTGCCAACGATGCCGCGGCTGTAATTGCTGATTATATCAGTGGTAGTCAAGAAGCTTTTGTTGAGCGGATGAACACATATGCTCAGGAACTGGGATGTACAAATACACAGTTCAAGAATGCGCACGGACTTTATGACGAGCAACAGTATACAACAGCCCGGGATATGGGAAGGATCTTATCTGCGGCAATAGAAAATGAAACATTTTTGAAAATTTTTTCTACAGCCAGTTATATAGTTCCGGCTACCAATTTATCTGAAGAGCGTGAATTGGTTACCGGCAATCATTTGATCAGTACGGAAAGTATGAAAATATATTTTGATGAACGTGTTGTGGGTGGTCGTACAGGTGTTGCGGAGGATGGAACGCAGTGCCTTGCTTCTTACGCGGAAACGGAGTCGCTTCGGCTTATCAGTATTGTTATGGGTGCAGAATCCGTATTTGCTGAAGATGGCTATACTACAAAGGTTCACGGTGGTTTCAAGGAAACGACTACTTTGCTGGATGCCGGTTTTAATGGTTACAAATTTGCACATTTAATGTATAAGGACCAGGTGGTTTATCAGTGTGCAGTAAAAAACGGCGAAAACGATGTTGCACTAGGAATAAAGACGGAGCTTTCTGCTGTATTACCTTCAAAAGCACAAATACCTGATCTTGCTTTTCGCTATAATGGGATTGACAGTATTGTAGCGCCTGTTGATATAGATACAAAAGTTGGAACTGTCGAGGTATGGTATGGAACTATGCGTATTGCAAGTGCTGACCTATACGCAATGAATCAAGTTCGTGCAGTAAATAATGACACAATTAATGCGGTGGACAGTAATAATTCCGGTACTCAGGTGATTGGTGACGTTTTGTTATGGGTTGTTTTGGCTGTATTGGTTGTAATGCTGTTAGTTGCTTTATTGCGATTTGTTCCAAAGTATGTAGTAGAACGTCGTGCTAAGAAATATAGAAGAAATCGCAGAAGGAGTCGTTAATATGTACTCTTGGGAAGATCTGGAACAAAAGTGCAAGAACTGCAAGAATTGTAGTCTTGCACAAACAAGAAATAATGTAGTATTTGGTGTCGGCAATTCGAAAGCGGAAATTATGTTCGTAGGTGAAGCACCTGGCGAACAGGAGGATCTCAAAGGGGAGCCTTTTGTGGGCGCAGCAGGGAAGCTGTTGGATGATATGCTCTCTATCATTGATCTGGATCGTGAAAAATGCTACATTGCCAATATTATTAAATGCAGACCGCCTCATAATCGCGATCCTTTGGATGTGGAACAAGATGCTTGTATCGATTATTTACGCAATCAAGTTGCCTTGATTAAACCCAAAATCATTGTTTGCCTGGGGAGGGTAGCTGCTAAAAGAATTATCAGCAATGACTTTAGTATCACGTCGCAACACGGCAGCTGGTATAAGCGAAATAAAACATGGATCACCGCTACATACCATCCGTCTGCGTTGTTACGGGATCCCAGTAAGAGGCCGGGCGCATTTCTTGATTTGATTTCAATTCGTGATAAACTGGAAGTTGTGAATTCCATATATTATGAGAGCTATTATTACGATCGGAGTTGAGTATTCTCTCCGATCGCATTTTGCTTTTAAGATGAGAATAGTAAACGTATGTAATTAATTGAAATATATTGTTAAAAATTGAAATGCAACCGGTTGTTCCAAGGTTGCAAATGACGATAAGTTGTGAAAAACTTACAAAAATTAACAGTCTGTTTTGGTACTTAGTACTGTTGACGCTATAAGGTAAGAGTGGTATAATGAAGCTGAAAATCAACATTGATTATTCTATGTTCGATTTCTTGCTTCTTCCGGAACGGAGATTATTTGAATCAGGCTTTATCGGCATTTGCCGTTAAGCATATAATGCATTATTTTTAGGAGGAAAACAAAATGAAAAAGATCATTGCATTGCTGTTGGCTTGCATGATGGTTATTGGTATGTTTACTGCTTGTTCTCCTGCAGTTGACACTCCTGAAACCACAAAGGCTGCTGGCAGCGAAACTACCGATGCACCTGAGACTACCGCTGGTGCTGCAGAACCTGAAGATATCGCACTGAAGGTGTGGGGTCCCCAGGGCGAGTTGGGCGAGAACAACGATGGTTGGCTGCCTAAAATGTGTGAAGCTTTTGCTGAAGCACATCCTGAGTGGAATATTACCTGGACCTATGAGGTTTGCGGTGAGGGCGATGCAGGCACTAATGTGACCAAGGATCCTACTGTTGCAGGTGACGTATACTTCTTTGCTAATGACCAGCTGGGCACCCTGCTGCAGGCAAACGCTATTGCTCGTCTGGGCGGCGCTACCCTGGATCAGGTTAAGGCTGACAACACCGAGGAAATGATCGCTTCCGTTTCTGTTGACGATGCTGTTTACGGTGTTCCCTTTACTACCAATACTTGGTTTATGTACTACGATAAGTCCGTCTTCACTGAAGAGGATGTCAAGAGCCTTGAGACTATGCTGGAAAAGGGTAAGGTTTCCTTCCCCTTGACTACCGGCTGGTACTTCGGTTCCTTCTATGTTGCTAACGGCGGTACATTCTTCGGCGACGGTACTGACGCTGCCGCAGGTATCGACTTCTCCGGTGAGAAGGGCGTTGCTGTTACCAATTACCTGGTTGATTTGGTTAAGAATGCCAACTTTGTCAATGATGCTGACGGCAAGGGTAAGGCTGGCTTGGGCGATGGCTCTGTCAATGCTATCTTCTCCGGTACTTGGGATGCTTCCGCTGTTAAGGAAGCTCTGGGCGAGAACTGGGCTGCTGCTGTTCCTCCCACCATCACCATTAATGGTGAACAGAAGCAGATCACTCCCTTCGGCGGTTCCAAGGCTATCGCTGTCAACCCCAACTCCGCACAGCCTGTTGCTGCTGCAGCTCTGGCCGCATTCCTGGCAACTCCCGAGGCACAGCTGGCTCACTATGAGTTCAACGGTACTGCTCCTGTTTCCACCAAGCTGCTGAACGAGAATGAGTCTGTCAAGTCTGACCTGTCCTGCGCAGTTGCTGTTGAGACTGTTGGTAAGTACGCTGTTACTCAGCCTTCTATCCCTGAGATGAATGCATACTGGGGCTCTGCTGAGTCTATGGCTAAGGCTATCTACAACGGCGAAGTCACTCATGACAACGCTGAGCAGAAGACCGCTGATTTCAATACTGCACTGAACGATAGCGGTCTGTAATCTAAGGTTATAACCGCTTAAATACACTGGCGGCGGTCGGGAATTCTGGCCGCCGCCTTTTAGAAATGAAATGCATTGACATAGAATCAGTTAAGTTAGTAAGAAGGGAGGCGGTTTTGTGTCAACAAAAGATCTGGCTAAAACCGCAGCTGCACAGCGGAGAGGTGCAAATCCCTATTCTCTCGGCAGCGCGCTTTATAATGGTGGACCTGTTGCTTGGCTTTCGTGCCTGATTATGGGCTTAGGTAACATTTTGGCAGGCCAGTTTATCAAAGGTTTGTTATTCCTCGCAATCGAGGTCGGCTTTGTTGCATTTTTGGTTGCAAAAGAAGGCGGTATTTATTGGCTTTCTATGCTTCCCAGCTTAGGCGATCAGGAAATGCAAGAGATTTGGAATGATAAAAAAGGCGTCTATGAGTATATTATGGGTGATAATTCACAGTTGATTTTGCTCTACGGCGTTGCAACAGTTTGTATTATTATTGCTTTTGCTATTGCTTGGAGATCTTCTGTTTGCAGCGGATATAAAGCAGTTTTACTGAAGAGATCCAATAAAAAAATCCCGAAGTTTGTGGATGAAATTAAATCATTGTTTGATGAAAATGTGCACAAGCTTCTGATGAGTTTGCCTACAATATGTCTGCTTGTCTTTACTATTGTACCACTGCTTTATATGATGAGTATGGCATTTACTAATTATTCTAAGGAAGGTGACCATCTGATCCTATTCGATTGGGTTGGTATGGAGAACTTCTTGTCGATCTTTAATCCTAATTCAACAGTCGGTAAACAGTTTACTTCTGTTTTGGTGTGGACCATCGTTTGGGCGATTTTTGCAACATTCCTCAATTTCTTTATGGGTACAATTGTAGCTATTATAATTAATCGCCCCACAACAAAGCTGAAGGGATTGTGGCGTGGTCTGCTCTCTTTGACAATTGCTGTACCGCAGTTTGTTTCTTTGATGGTTATTCGTTCTATGCTTCAGGCTGACGGAATTATCAACGAAACTTTATGGGATCTTGGGATTCTGGAGCGTGGTGTTGAACGCTTACCGTTTTTGACCAATGCAACATGGTCACGGGTTACGGTTATTATAGTTAATCTATGGGTTGGCATTCCTTATACAATTATGCAAGTTACAGGTATTTTGAAAAATATTCCTTCTGACCTGTATGAGGCTGCAAGACTTGATGGCGCCAATGTGTTCCAGCAGTTTAAGAACATTACCTTGCCGTATATGTTGTTTGTAATGACACCGTATCTCATTACACAATTTACCGGTAATATTAATAACTTTAATGTTATTTATCTTACGACCCGCGGCGAACCGTTAAGTGTTGGCAATACTGCCGGCGCAACCGATCTTCTGGTTACCTGGCTGTACAAACTGTCGGTAGATAAGCAAAGATTTAATCTTGCTGCCGTTGTTGGCATATTTACGTTCTTGGTTTTGTCTGTTGTTTCGCTTGTCACTTACCGCAGTACCGGATCCTATAAAGATGAGGAGGGATTCAAATAATGGCTAAGATTAAAAACCGTTCTATTAAAAGCGGACGTGTTGCCGGCGATATTGCAACACATATCTTCCTGGTCATCATGTGCTTGCTGTGGTTGATTCCCTTTGTTTGGCTTTTTATGCAAAGCTTCCGTGATACTCCGGGACAATTTTCCAGCACATTTTTCCCAACATCATATTCTTTGGATAGCTACATCAAGCTTTTGACAGATAAAACTGTTTTGAATTTTCCGAGAATGTTCCTGAATACGCTTTTTGTTGCTTCTTGTACCTGTGTAATTAGTACTTTCTTTGTTTTGTCTGTCTCTTATTGTACCAGCCGTTTAAAATGGAAACTGCGTAAGCCGTATATGAATATGGCTATGATTATCAATCTGTTTCCTGGTTTTATGTCAATGATGGCTGTCTACTTCTTACTGAAAGCTTTGGGAATGTTGGAAGGGGATATGATCTATGTATCTTTGATCATTTGCTTCTCTTCCGGCGCCGGTACCGGATTCTTTATTATGAAAGGATATATGGATACCATTCCAAAAGCGTTGGATGAAGCTGCCTGCCTTGACGGTGCCACCAGATTTCAAACTTTCATTAAGGTGACATTGCCGTTGTGCAAGCCGATGATCGTGTACCAGGTCGTGACCTCCTTTATGGGACCCTGGGTGGATTTCATTTTTGCAAAGGTTATCGTTGGTGCTAAGAGCCGTTACTTTACTGTTTCCATCGGCCTGTTTAATATGCTTGAGAAAGAGTATGTCCATGATTGGTTTGTGCCCTTCTGTGCAGGCGCGGTGCTGATTTCTATTCCAATTGCAGCATTGTTTATTTATACACAGAAGTTCTATCAGGAAGCTATGAGTGGCTCGGTAAAGGGTTAAGTTATGAAAAGAAAGGCAAGTGTTTTTCTTTGCCTGTTCCTGTGCGCAGCACTGCTGTTTGGATGTGATTCTGTCCAGAGTACAAATAATACCACCGCCCCCGAATCATCGGGGGCGGCTGTAGATTCTGCAGGTGCTGTTGACACAGAAAAGGCGTTGAAGGAAATTAGTATGTTAGGGACAAGTCCGGATGATAATTATAGAGTTTGGTATGAGATCTTTGTCTATTCTTATTGCGATTCTGATGGCAATGGTATCGGTGATATAAACGGTGTCCGTTCTAAGTTACCGGAACTCAAGGCGTTAGGAATAACAGGTATTTGGCTAATGCCTATTCATCCCAGTACTACTTATCATAAGTATAATGTTTCAGACTACTATGATATTGATCCATCCTATGGTTCAATGGAAGATTTTGATGCTTTCATTCGCGATTGTTCTAAACTTGGTATTAAAGTGATTATGGATCTTGTTGTTAACCATACCGGCAATGAGCATCTGTGGTTTAAAAATGCAGCATCCTATTTGAAATCTCTAAATAATGGAGATAAACCGTCAGCGAGCGATTGTAAGTATATTGATTACTATAATTTCGGTTTGAAGGAAGAAATTAAAGGTGGAAGTACCAATATTTCCGGTACAGACTATTATTACGAATCGCAGTTTTCTGCAGATATGCCGGATCTTAATCTGGATAATGCAGAAGTTCGTTCAGAAATAGTTTCAATAATGAAATTCTGGCTTTCTAAAGGAGTTGCCGGGTTTCGTTTGGATGCAGCAAAAGAGTTCTATTCAGGACAAGCAGATAAGAATATTGAATTTTTAAGCTGGTTAAAAGAAGAAGCAGAGTCAATACTTCCGGATTGTTATTTGGTTGCTGAGATATGGGATACATTTGCGACTATTTCTTCTTATTATCAAAGCGGTATTTGTAGTATTTTTAATTATCCCTTTGGTAATTCAGATGGCAAGATCATTAAAGTATTACGTGGGGCAGGACAGTCCTCTGTAATCAGTAGCTATGCAACTGCATTGGAAAAAGCAGATAAGGCATACGCATCCAATAATTCTCAGTATATTGATGCACCGTTCTTGAGTAATCACGATGTAGGCAGAATTGCAGGATTTGTTGGGAGAGATCCTTTGAAAACAAAGCTTGCCGGTGCTATGAATCTCTTTATGAGTGGAAGCTGCTTTGTCTATTACGGTGAGGAGATCGGAATGATAGGTTCCGGGAATGATCCGTCCAAGCGTGCACCAATGTATTGGAATTCTGAGCGCAACGATGGTACAACGAATGCTCCTCCGGATTGTGAGATACCCAAGGAATACCCTTTTGGAAGTCTTGAAGAACAAAGAAATGACGATACTTCTATTTACAATTACTATCGACAGGCAATTGCGATTCGTAATGCGTTACCGGTAATCTCTCATGGAAGAATTACAGCAGAAACCCTGTTAAATATAGGTAATATCAGTGCTCAACGAAAAACCTGGAATAATGACTCCTGTATTATTCTTTTTAATATCAGCGCAGATAATACAGAAGTTGATTTAAGGGATTATACCGATTGGAAACTCGTTGCTCAGCTTTCTGCTGACGGTACACCGGTTACAATGATAGGCAGTAAACTGAATATGCCGGCATACGGAACTGCTATATTAATTCCACGATGATAGGGGATAGGTTATGCTTTCTAATCAAGATAACAGAATGACCGGTCTCAGTGCGCAATCACTACGTACCTGGGGCATACTGGCATTGATTGCCGGTATAATGGGAAATGGAATAATTCAAAATTCTATTCTTGGAATTCGTGAATTGAATGTTGAACAAATTATGGCTGCAATGCAGGATTCTGCATATATGGGATTGGCAACGATTGCCTTGATACTGAATGCGATTGAAGCGTGTGCAATTCCTATTTTTGCTTTTTTGCTGGTAGAAGGATATGCAAAAAGCAAAAACCGCAAGTTCTACTTTTTGCGTGTTGCTTTTGTTACCTTTGTCAGTGAGATTCCCTTTAATTTTTTGTACACAGGGAAATGGATATCCTTTGATCGGCAGAATCCAATGTTTGCAATCTTAATAGCAATGCTGCTTCTGTTTTTTTATCGCAGATTTTCAGGAAAGCAATTTGTATCTGTATTGATCAGAATAGTTCTTACTGCTGCAGCTGTTATTTGGATGGAAATGCTAAATGTATATAACGGTACCTGTTTTGTGTTGGTTACTGTAGCGTTATGGGCTTTCCGTAATAAGAAGTTGCTAAGCATATTCGGTGGCTGCTGCGTTGCAGCATTATGTACTGTAATTTCTCCCTTTTATTTGGCTGCTCCGGTTGCGTTTCTTGCTATTAATTTCTATAATGGAGAAAGAGGATCAGAGAGTAGACTTATTAATTATGCGGTCTATCCTGCAGTCCTGATTATCTTTGCTCTTGTTGTTAGGTTTCTATAAGAATACCGCCCCGAAATGAGATTTTTCCGGGGCGGTAGGTCATTTATGATATTTGCTGCCTGCTTGAATGCTTTCAGCACGATAAATTTGTTCCAAAACCATAATTCTTGCCAAATGATGCGGGAAGGTCATTGGACTCATTGACAGTTTGAAATGCGCCAAATCTTTAATACGCTTGGAAATCCCAAAAGAGGATCCAATCAGAAAGCAAACGTTGTTTTTACCACTGAGTTTAATCTCTGAAAACTTAGCTGCCAGTTCATCTGATGAAAGCAGCTTTCCTTCGGGTGTAAGTGTACAAAACCAGGAACCCTTGGGAATTTTTGCAATTATTTGATCCGCCTCTTTCTCTAACCCTTGATTAATTTCGGCAGGGGAGGGATTCTCCGGTAATCGATATTCGGGTAGTTCGATCAATTTGAAACTGCAATACGCTTTTAAGCGTTTTTCATATTCGTTGCAGGCAGAAATGTAGAATTTTTCTTTCAATTTACCGACAGTAATGAGTGTAACTTCAAACACCGTTATCACCTCTTCAAATTCACTATATCATAATTATTCGAATAATTCAATCCAAAGGAGAGATATTATGCAGAGGGTGATAAAATGAAAGAAAAAAGTAAGATAGTGACAGATCCGCAAGGAAGCTATACTGGTCGATGTGAAGATCCATTTGAAAAACCGGTGCAGGATGCTGATGATCTATAAGAAAGATGCCCAACTAAAATTGTTGGGCATCTTTTTGTTTTCTTTTTGATTTATACTTTTCCTTTGTAGCAATACCCCCGCGAATATGTCTTTGCGCTTTGTTGATATCCAGTATATCTCTTACCTGGTAGAATAGTGATTTATTGATCTTCGGCAGGCGTTGCGTAAGATCTTTATGTACTGTAGATTTTGAAACTTTGAATTGTTGTGCAGCTGACCTTACCGTTGCTCCGGTTTCGATAATGTACACAGCCAGTTTGCAGGCTCTTTCCTCAATGGTATCTGTCATAATATCCCTCCCTGGGTGTGTGCTGCTACAATAATCCTATGTATTGCAAGTATGAATTATTCGTAAATTGCAAAGAGTATTCTTGACAGAACCTTTGGGAAACAGTACAATTGAAATAGTCGTATTTGGAGGTTGATTATGTTTTTATTTCATAATGATTATAACGAAAATTGTCATCCGGAAATATTAAAAGCGCTTCAATTATCTGTTGGTGAGCAAATGCCGGGCTACGGAATGGATGATTATTGTAAGCAGGCAGCTGATTTGATTCGAGAAGAATGTGCAAATGCCGAATTGGCTGTGCATTTTTTGGTCGGTGGTACACAAACGAATCTCACTGTAATTGCCGCTGCACTCAGACCGCACCAGTGTGTAATTGGTGCTGAATCAGCGCATATTCATGTTCATGAAACGGGATCGATCGAGGCTACTGGTCATAAGATTATTGCACTTCCCAGCGTAGATGGAAAGATTACCGTAGATCAGATCCGTAATATTGTTATAGAACAAAGAGAATCTGCAGATGCGGAACATATTGCGCAGCCTAAAATGGTTTATCTTTCCAATCCAACTGAATTTGGTACAACATATAAGCTCGCTGAATTGGAGAGCATTTCCAGTTATTGCAAAGAAAACAGATTGTATTTGTTTGTTGACGGTGCAAGACTCGGGTATGGACTTGCTGCAATTGATAATGATGTTACGCTTCAGAATTATGCAAGCTTATGTGATGCTTTCTATATTGGTGGCACAAAAGTTGGTGCAATGTTTGGTGAAGCTGTTGTGATTTCAAATCCGGATATTGCTGAGGATTTTCGTTATTTGATTAAGCAAAAAGGCGGTATGCTGGCGAAAGGTTGGCTGCTGGGAATCCAGTTTAAGACGCTGTTCAAAGATGGATTGTATTATACAATTTCTAAACACGCTGACCGGTTGGCGGATAAGATCCGTGAAGCTTTAAATGATAGTGGTTTTCCCTTGTATTTGGAAGGAACAACGAATCAAATATTTGTAAAGCTTCCCAACTCAATGCTTGAAACTCTTGGAAAGGAATTTACATATGCAGTTTGGGAAAAAGGCGAGAATAGTACTGTCGTTCGTTTTTGTACAAGTTGGGCAACGAAGGAAGAAAATGTAGATGCATTGTGTAATGCGATCCGCAGCTATTCGGTAGCGGTATAGGGGGACTGAGAATGCATATTGAAAAAAAGACATTAAAAAATATTTTTTTAGGAGTTACAGCTTGTATAGTTTTATATTGGATATTGAATGAAACTGCACAGGTTAAGAAGGTTTTATCCTTTATCAGTGATATTTTCTCTCCTTTTGTGACTGGTGCTGCAATTGCATTTATATTAAATGTTCCAATGCGTTCCATAGAACGTCTTTTAATTAAAGTAAAAAGTACCGGACTAAGAAGACTTGTAGCTGTCGTTCTTACTTTTATTTGTGTTTTGCTGGTGTTAGCGCTTGTGTTCGTGTTATTGATTCCACAACTTGCTGAAACAATGGAAACATTACTGCCGCAGCTGCAACAATTCTTTGTAGGTTTGGGAACCAATGTCTATTCGTTCCTGGAGAATAATCCTGATCTGATGCAGTGGGCTACTGATTCCGGATTGATGAGTGTGGATTGGGCTGGCTTGGCGGAAAAGGCGATTACAATTGTTGGTAACAGTGTTTCTAAAATCCTCGGTGGGACCTTCTCTGCTTTAAGTATACTTGCAGGCTTCCTTATGAATATGGTGATATCTATTGTGTTTGCAGTTTATTGCTTGTTCCAAAAGGAAACGCTGGCAAGACAAGGTAGAAAATTGTTGTTTGCACTTTTACCGGAGAAGGCTGCTGATGAAACTATCCGTATTTTTCGGTTGTCTAATTCGACATTTTCCAATTTCCTGTCCGGACAGTGTATTGAAGTGCTGATACTTGGTGCCATGTTTGCTATCAGTATGGCAATTTTCGGTCTACCGTATATTCCGTTAGTTAGTGTGTTGGTTGCTGTTACAGCCTTTATTCCGATTGTCGGTGCTTTTGTTGGTTGTATTATCGGTGCGTTTTTGATTTTGGTTAATAATCCAATTCAAGCAGTGATTTTCGTTGCAATGTTCCTGATTTTACAGCAAATCGAAGGGAATATGATATATCCCCGCGTTGTTGGTACATCCATTGGCTTGTCTGGTATGTGGGTGTTGTTGGCAGTAGCTGTTGGTGGCTCGTTATTTGGTGTGGCTGGAATGTTTCTTATGATTCCTTTGACTTCTGTAATATTCACTTTATTAAAAGAGTTTACAGATAAGCGATTGGCTGCTAAAGAGATTGATAATTCCAAGCTTTCACCACAACCGCCTGTGTTTAAATCCAGATCGAAAGAAAAGAAAGATAATAAGAAAGCAGAAAAGATTATTAAAAAATCTAATAAGTCAAAACCTCCGGCTTAGTGCATTTGTCAAGGAAAAGTAGGCACTTAAAAACACCATAGTTTTAGAAGCCCAGTTCGGTCTTGTACTGAACTGGG
>JAZQHW010000003.1:0-15695 GCA_045540795.1 Faecousia sp.
CAGTAAAGCTGTCTGCCGTCCCGGGCTGCGGTCATTGGCACATAGTAGCGGTTACCAGTGAAGGCAGAGGTAACAAACCAGGTATTGCTGCCCTTGTTCTTATAGTGCCACTGGTAGGTCAAGCCTTCTCCCGCTGCCACAACGGTAACTTCTGCCGTTGCTCCGCTTTTTACCTTTGCGGACACAGGCTGCTTTGTGATCTTCACAGGCTTCGCTATGGAAATCATTACTGTATTGGTTTTGGCGGTATTGCCGTATTTGTCTGTCACCACACAGTAAAGCTGTCTGCCGTCCCGGGCTGCGGTCATTGGCACATAGTAGCGGTTACCAGTGAAGGCAGAGGTAACAAACCAGGTATTGCTGCCCTTGTTCTTATAGTGCCACTGGTAGGTCAAGCCTTCTCCTTCTGCCGCAAGGGAAACTTCCACCATCTCGCCGATCTTTGCATTTGCGCTCACCGGCTGCCGGGTAACAGCAACACCCTTTTCCCAAATTGCATACAAAGTCACAGACTTACTGCCGTTTTTCAATTCCGGAACGATCTCCTCCGGCTTCAACGCCCGATCCTGATGGATCACCGTACCACCCTTTGCTTTCAAAGACCAGCCCAGGAACCGGTAACCGTCCCTGGTCAGTCCTAAGCTGGCAGCATTCCATAAACCACCGGATACCGTCTCACCATAGGGCATTGCTTGTTGCAGAGTTTCCCCATTTTCAGTTAGATATATAATAGAATTATCCGTATAATACTTTGTTCCCCGCAAAGTTCCCGTTTGGGAAACAAAGTCCGATATCACTAGCCAGCCGGTATTGCCATCCACCGTTGTTTTTCCCCAGGTATAACCATTTGCAGTTTTCGTATTTCCAACAGCTACCGTAAACCGGGTACCCGCCATAAGGGCTGTGATCTTATCATAGCCTGTGCCTGCGCCTTTCCGCATATTGATACCTGCGGGATCGGTGATTGTGTAGGCATATCCGGTAATGCCGGAATTTTTGATCACACCGCCGTTGGCATTGTACTTAACAGACAACACCGGTGATGTGCTGATCGCAAAGGGTGCCGAACGAACATGCGCAAAATTCTTTTTGAATGTATCAATGCTTTTTGTTACATCCCAACGGATCTGACACCCTCCGTCCCAGTTACAGTCGGTAAATGTCACCATATCACCGTTGACCGCAGTCACAAAAACAGAGTGCCTGTTATTGCGTACGATATCCCCCGCTTTTATGGAATCCAGTGCGGATATGTCTGTATATGTAGTCCAGCCATTTGCATTTTCTCTGGGATTAAATCCGGAAAAATCATATCCCAGCTTTTCCGCATAACCCATACATTGAATGGACAATCCATGAAAAGAGTTACAACCGCAATCTCCAGAATATGTACAACCACTGCTATGGTGTGTACAGGGATTTGATGTATAAGAATCTTCATTGCCGCCATTCCAATACTTCCCGGCAGGAAATTTCACTTTCAACTGATCTGCCGTCATTTTCCCTGCTGCTTCAGCAGGGAAAGACAGCACCGGAACTATGGAAACAAACAACGAAACAGCCAATATCGTTGACAGTAGTTTTTTCATATCTCTATAGCCCTCATTATATTTCTTTGATAAATATCATTTATGTTTACATAACATATGCTATAATATTTCAGCAAAAATGTCAAGGGTGGTACTGACTGTTTTTCCTTGAAAATCCTGCCATAACCCCCACACTTTTCCCTTCTCTGATTTGACTTTTTCTCTTAATAAGGTTATGATACATACATCCTGTTTTTTGGGAGTTATGCTATGAAAAAAACTTCTTTCTGTTTTGAAATGATCCTCCCCGCCTTATTTATCGTATCACTTGCGGCAACAGGTCTTTTTTATGACTATATTGCCTGTATTTTTTCTGCTGTTCTCTGCGGGCTTTTCCTGGTTTACTTAGCAAGAGAAAAGCAACTGGTCCTGCATACCGGAATCACCTTTTGGGCGATCCTTGCTATTACCGGCTTTTATGGTGTGTCAGTGCTTTGGGCTTTGGATCCGGGACTTGCCTTTATTGGTTTTTTGAAATTTCTGCCTGTTCTTCTGTTTTTGATCCTGCTGCAACAACTTCCCGATGCAAAAGCACAGATCCTCTCTCTGTTTCCGGGTTGTATGGCAGCTATGGTAATTGTATCTACCCTGTGTGCTTTGATCCCGGCTTTGGCAGAGTATCTGCTGGTAGCAGACCGTTTGGCAGGTTTCCTGCAATATCCCAACACCTTTGCTCTGCTTCTGCTGCTGGGTGAGCTTTGGATCCTGTCCAAAGAAAAACGCAAGCTTTGGGACTGGGGTATTCTGGCTGTCCTGCTGTTTGGTATTCTCTACTCCGGCAGCCGTACCGTTTTCGCTTTGGCGATCCTTTCCAATGTAGTTCTAGCATTTACCCCGGCAGGCAAACAGATGCGAATTCCTATTCTTTGCGCAATACTGGGCGGCTTTGCCCTGGTAGCAGCCGGTGCTTTGTTACTGGATTCTGATATATTGAACCGCTTCCTCCGGTTCTCTTTTTTGGAAAGCACCTTTGCCGGACGGCTGCTCTACTGGCAGGACGCACTGCCTGTGATCCTTACTCACCCCTTTGGTCTGGGACATCAGGGCTACTATTATATCCAGCAGTCCGTTCAAACCGGTATCTACTCCACAATGCACACCCATAATGAGCTGCTGCAGCTGATGCTGGATGTCGGCTGGCTGCCGGTGATCCTTCTGATCATTGCTATCATAAACACTTTCCGGAATCCATCCCTCCCGCTTTCCCAAAAAGTCCTGTTGGGCACTTTGCTGTCCCACTGCTTATTTGACTTTGATCTGCAATTTGTTTCTGTTTTCCTCCTGCTGGTTCTGCTTTTAGATTTTCAAACTGGCAAAGAGCGGAAATTGCAATGTTCAAAAGCTTTATCCATTGTAGCTGCAGGTGTCAGTCTGGTCAGTATTTATATGGGCATTGCTCTATTATTACCCCATACAGGTCAGGTATCCGCAGCCCGGGCAATGTATCCCTGGAATACCCCTCTAAACACTACTTCTCTTTCCCAGGAAACAGATTCTGTCCGGGGCAAGCTCTTGGCTGACAAAATTTTGGCGCAGAATAGTTATGTAAACCTCGCATACAGTATGCAGGCAGAATATGCATACGGACAGGGAGATTTCGGCACGTTGATCCAAATCAAAACGGAGATACTGGACCGTTTTCCCTTCCAATATGAAGAGTACGTGGATTACTGTCAAAAGCTGATCGTCGGTATTGATCTTTATGAGAAAAACGGTGATCACACCAGCGCAGACTATTGCCGGCAAGCGCTTTTACAGGCAAAAGCTTCCCTTGAAGCATTGGCTGACCGGGTCAGTCCTTTGGGGAAAATCATTGTCGATCAGCCGGTAACTACACTTCCTGCAGAGATTCTGGAATATATCGATATGCTCCAATAAACAACGAGCGAGTTGCAAAAAACGCAACTCGCTCGTTGTTTAGTTATTTTCTGTCCTTATTTCTGGTAATGCCAAAACTTGCCAGCTTTCTTCGTTGCTGTTCTGCAGCTTCCCGGGTAACCTCACCGGTACCGGAGCTCCACTTGCGGATCAGGTGTCCCCGTTGCGTCACTGCCCCAAATGCCCGGGCACACCATGCCGCGGGAAGCAGCCACGGCTTCCCCCGAGACCAGGGATACCGGGTCTCCAATTCTTCTCTGGGATAAAACACCTTATGCCACAAGGCAGAAAACCGATTGCCTCCCGGAGAAAGACTTACTGCATTGAGCATTGCCCGGTCTGTTCTGCCGTGGCTGCCGCTGGTGAGGATATATTCCCCCAATTCCTCCAAAAGTGGTGTCGTTTCCTTATCGGAAAACCACACCTCAGCCAATGCTTCGATCTTTTCCGCAAAGTCCAGCAGATGGAAACGCTTCAGTTCCTTTTGCACAAATTCCCGGTCATAGGGTTTACTTCTATGATTACAGATCCAGACATCCAGCACAAATCGCACACCCACACCACCAGCTATAAAATGATCTGCCAAGTGAGTAAGAGTATGCAAATACATTCCCTCTGGGGTCATTAGCCTTTCCGTTTTCCCCTGCACATTCTCTGTATACTGCCAGCCGGGATTCATTTCTGTTCCCACCAGCAAACCTGGATGGATCAAGTTAGGATGGCATTCCACTGCAACACCACCGGGAAACTGGAAATTATGATGATTGCCATCTCCATAGTACGGCTCACCATGGAATGTTTTTGCAATCCGGGTAATTTTATCATAATCGTCTGTACGCACCAAAATATCCATATCGCACATGGTACGCAAAGCCGGTTCCGGATATGCATACTTCAGTTGTGCACCCTTTAGGAACACATAAGGGATTTCTTCCTTCTCAAAACCTTTTTGAAGTTCACTTTTAATAAACTCCATTTGGGTATCCCGGTAGACTGCCCGAAAATGCTCTGCCTCAAATCGTTGACGCACAGGCGCAGGAATCTGTTCCGTAGCTATTCCTTGCTTCTTCATTCCCTGCCACACCAATGCACTGATTCCGTGAAGAGCAGCCAATCTATATAGTTCTGTCCAATTCACATCTTCAGGCGCTTGCAGTGATTTATCTGCTATTGCACTGCAAAGGATCTCAATAAGCAATTTTGTTTCCTGCTGCATTGCGTTCTCCTAAATCTTTTAGAATTTACGCCAAACCATCTTATCTACTACTCCGGTATAGGACTGGATCAGCTTAACTACCTTTGTAGAAACATTTTCTTCCACATAATCCGGCACCGGAATACCGTAGTCACCGTTTTGGTTCATAGAAACCGCAGTATCTACTGCTTGCAGCAAGCTCTTCTCATCGATACCTGCCAATACAAAACAAGCCTTATCCAAAGCTTCCGGTCTTTCTGTAGAAGTGCGGATACAAACAGCCGGGAAAGGATGTCCCACAGAAGCAAAGAAGCTGGATTCCTCAGGCAATGTACCGGAATCAGAAACACAACAGAAAGCATTCATCTGCAGGCAATTATAATCATGGAATCCCAAGGGTTCATTCCGGATCACCCGGGGATCCAGTTGGAATCCGGAAGCATCCAGACGATTCCGGGAACGGGGATGGCAGGAATATAGAATAGGCATATCATACTTCTCTGCCATTTTATTAATTGCCGTAAACAGAGAAAGGAAATTCTTCTCTGTATCAATATTCTCTTCCCGGTGGGCGGACAACAGAATATACTTTCCCTTTTCCAAGCCCAGACGCTTATGTACATCCGATGCCTCAATAGCAGGAAGATTTTTATGCAGCACCTCTGCCATAGGAGAACCTGTAACATAGGTACGCTCCTTCGGCAAACCGCAATCTGCCAGGTAACGGCGTGCATGCTCAGAATATGCCAAATTCACATCCGAGATAATATCCACGATTCGACGGTTGGTTTCCTCCGGCAGACACTCATCCTTGCAACGGTTGCCTGCTTCCATATGGAAAATAGGAATGTGCAGCCGCTTGGCAGGAATAGCAGACAGGCAGGAATTGGTATCGCCCAAAATCAGCATTGCATCCGGCTTGATCTGCGCCATCAACTTATAGGAACAGTTGATGATATTACCAACAGTGGCACCTAAATCGTCACCCACCGCGTCCATATAGACTTCCGGATCCTCCAGTCCCAGATCCCGGAAGAAAATACCGTTGAGATTATAATCGTAATTTTGTCCGGTATGGGCAAGGATACAGTCAAAATACTGACGGCATTTTTTGATCACTTCTGCCAAACGAATGATCTCCGGTCTGGTTCCGACAATGATCAGCAACTTCAGTTTGCCGTTGTCCTTAAACTTAATATCGGAATAGTCCAGCTTAATGTCCATTATTCCACCACCTCAAAAAATGTATCCGGCTTGTTGGGGTCAAACTGTTCATTTGCCCACATCACCGTAACCAGATTCTCTGTTTCACTTAAGTTGATAATATTGTGGGTATAACCCGGAAGCATATGCACCGCTTCGATCTTTTCTCCGGACACTTCAAAATTCAAAACTTCCTCTGTGCCGATCTTTCGCTGCTGGATCAAGCCCCGACCGCTGACCACAATAAAAAACTCCCACTTGGTATTGTGCCAATGCTGACCCTTTGTGATTCCCGGCTTGGAAATATTCACAGAAAACTGACCGCAATTGGCAGTTTTCAGCAGTTCTGTAAAGCTGCCCCGGTCATCCACATTCATTTTCAGCGGAAAGCTTGCTGCCTCTTTCGGCAGATAGCTTAGATAGGTAGAATACAGCTTCTTAGCAAAGGAGTTATGAGGGATCTCCGGCATAACCAAGGTTTTCGGCTGTGTCTTAAAGGATTCCAGAAGCGCAACGATTTCTCCCAGCGTTACCTTATGGGTAACCGGTGCGGCACAGTAACGGCCATTGTCACAAAGAACCGTATCAATACCGTCAAAGTCACAATGATGCGCCTTGCCTTCCAAGGCATCCAGCATTTCCTCCACCAGATCATCGATATACAGAAGCTCCAGCTGCACTGTCGGATCGTTCACCTGAATAGGAAGATCATTGGCAATATTATTGCAGAAGGTAGCAACGGCACTGTTATAATTGGGACGGCACCATTTGCCGAAAAGATTGGGAAAACGATACACCAAGACTTCTGCACCGGTTTCTTCGCCGTAACCAAATACCAGTTCCTCACCGGCTTTCTTGCTTCTGCCGTAATCACTGTCATAGCGACCGATACAAGTTGCCTGGATAGAAGAGGAGATCATTACCGGGCAGGTATTCTTACAGGCTTTCAGCGTATCCAGTAAAGTGCTTGCAAAGCCGAAATTGCCCTGCATAAACTCTTCCGGGTTCTGGGGACGGTTCACGCCTGCCAGGTTAAATACGAAGTCCGCCCTGGCGCAGTACTCCGGCAGCAATGCCGGATCTGTGTCGATATCATACTCGAAAATTTCGGCAATGGTCACATTGCGGGTGCGGTTTTTTCCATCCCGGATGGTTTTCAAATTCTCCACCAGGTTTCGTCCCACAAAGCCTTTGGCTCCGGTAACTAAAATATTCATATACACACCTTCTGTCGAAATTAGTATGCGATGCCTGCCTTGTCCAGCTCGTCACGGATGTACTGCAGGCTCAGCAGCTTTTCCTTCACCTGCTCCACATCCAGCAGCTCGGTATTGTGGGAGTTGAACTCTGTCAAAGGATTCCGCTCCACATCGCCCTGTTTAAAGAACTTGTCATAATTCAAGCCGCGCTTGTCACAGGGTACCCGGTAGAAGTCGCCCATATCAATGGCATTGGCGCACTCTTCATTGGTCAGCAATGTCTCATACATCTTTTCACCGTGACGAATGCCGATGACCCGGATCTCGTGGCCGGGAGCAAAGAGACCGGTCACTGCCTTTGCCAGCACCTCGATGGTACAGGCCGGTGCCTTCTGCACCAGAATATCGCCGGTAACGCCGTTTTCGAAAGCAAAGAGCACCAGATCCACAGCCTCATCCAGACTCATAATAAACCGGGTCATAGAAGGCTCGGTGATGGTAATGGGATTCCCTGCCCGGATCTGGTCGATCCACAGAGGGATCACAGAGCCACGGGAGCACATTACATTGCCGTAACGGGTGCAGCAGATCTTGGTAGTATCAGAATTTCTGGACTTAGCAACAGCTACCCGCTCCTCCAGCGCCTTGGTGATACCCATTGCATTGACCGGGTATGCCGCCTTATCGGTGGACAGGCAAATGACGCATTTGACGCCTTCTTCAATGGCAGCGGTCAGCACATTGTCAGTACCGATAACATTGGTACGCACTGCCTCCATAGGGAAGAACTCACAGGATGGAACCTGCTTTAACGCGGCAGCGTGAAAAATATAATCAACACCGTGCATTGCACTTTTTACAGAAGCCAGATCCCGGACATCACCGATATAGAACTTAATCTTCTCTGCCACTTCCGGCATTTTTGCCTGGAACTCGTGACGCATATCATCCTGCTTCTTCTCATCCCGGGAAAAAATACGGATCTCTCCAATATCCGTCTGCAGGAAACGGTTCAGCACCGCATTGCCGAAGCTGCCGGTACCGCCGGTGATCATAAGTGTCTTCCCTTTAAACATTTGTACTCTCCTCCAACTTTTTATTGTCTTCCTTTAAGTTCTTTATAAAATGGTACAGTACCAAAACAAACTTTGCGCCGTCTGCCAGGAAAATGGCGATACAGAATCCCCAAAGTCCCATTTTCAGCAGTCCTGTAAGCAACAGCACGCAGCCCACATAAACACCGATCTTCACACCGGAGACCAGCACCTGCACACTGGATTTAGAAAACCGCAACAATGCTACATTCAAAATATTGGACGCCGTTTCCATAATCATTGCCCACAGGATCAAGGGCACATAACGCAGTGCTTCTGCCGCATATTGGGGATAGAGAAAACGGCACAACACCAAGCTTGCCAAATAAAAACAAAGATAAATACCAACGACACCGACACCGCCCACCAAAAGCAATTTCTTTACATTCTTTTTAGGCAGCGTCAACCGGTCCTTATCTACAATATAACTCAGCAGAACATTTCGCACCGGTGCACTGACCACGGAGATCACTTTACTGACCACCGCCGCAGCATTATAAACCGATACTGCCGCACCGCCCAACATAGGGTGGATCAGCAACCGGTCACAATACACCGTAGCACTGTTCAGTCCGGAAGAAGCGCAAAGCTGGCTGTACTGGGGCATTACCCGCTTCACTTTCTTCATTTGGAAACCCGTGCGCCATATTTTAGATTTGATAAGCACAAAAGCTAAACCAAAGGCATAACCGCTGATGAAGATATATTCCCAATTGCCCAAGAAGCGGAACAGGAAAAGACCCACACCGTAGCCTATCACGATCAGGCTGTTATCCAGCAAGATGTTTTTATAATTGATATCCAGCCGGAATGCAATGGCATAGAAATCATGGGCACACAGCAGGATCACCACCGCAAATAACCGTATATAATCCCACAAATCGGCTGATGCGCCCCGGTAGACCAGGCTAAAGCCAACCATTGCCGCCAATGCACAAGCTGTCACCATTAAAAATAATGCATTATACCCTTTGTTATAGCTTTCATTTTCTCCGCACGCTTTCTTATCCAGCAAGCGGACATTGGCAAGAGGTACGATCAAAACACTGACACAAAGCTTCACCGCATTGTATAGCGAAAGAAACAATCCGTTTTCCTCCGCTCCGGTCATTGCCGCTACCAGCGGCTGCACCGCAAACTGCAAAACGACAGTGGGCAACGCATAGGCAGCAAAGCTATAGATCAGATCTTTGATCATTTTCGCATATCGCTTTAGCTTTTCCTTCACGCAGCCTCACCTCCCGGTCTCTCTGCCGCTGCCGGTATTGGCTGCGATTTTCGAAGCTCCTGCAGTGCCAAATTGCTTCCCACTACAAACAGAAGCAGTGGATTGCCGATCTGGGTATTATTGAACAGTAGGAATGTCACACCAATGAAGTATAGAATTCGACTTACCCTTCTTTGAAAAGTCAGTGCCATTGCCCAAGAGATACTGATCATAATAGGAAGCGCAAAAAAGCCAAGCTCGCACAAAAAGCCACCGTAGCCACTTCCGATACGTCTGCCAAAACCTAACGGCAACAGATAGTTGCCAAACGCTTCTTTAATTGCATCGGTAATAGAGTTCATTCGTGTATTGACACTAGCATCTTCCGTAATACTCTCTGTACCACCAGTTACAAAGTCGTGATACAAATCATAAAGCCGAGTATTCACCAAAACTGTTTCAAGCAAATACCACATAATGGCAACAGCAACCAAAGCAGCCAACCAAACCAAGATACCTTGGACTCCCTTTGCCTTTTCCAGCAAAAGCACCACCATAAACACTATAATGAAGATAACTCCCATAGCACTTTGGGCATAAAGCACACCCATTACCAAACAAAGCAGCATATACAAAGCCTGCTTTGTTTTAAACTGCTGGATCATATGCAAAAAATAAAAGCAAGCAATTCCATAGAAAGACTGTTCTGAGGCAAGTCCAATGACACCTCGATAAGATTGTGTCCATCTAGCACCACTGATAATCTGCGATGCGAAGCTTCGATAACCCAGCATTTGCACAGTTCCCACAAAAAACCAAATTAAAATCAACGCTTTAATCAGCATTTCCGGATATTCTTTCACTCTGCGGATTACAAGAATTGTTGCAATGGGAATGACGGTAACAGCATAGTAATTATATACACCACGCAGCGCCGTCATAGAAACCCCACCAATCAATAACACAGCAACTGCCACAATCAGCGTCAACGTTACTATCGTTTCAAAAGAAAAAGCACGATATCGCAATATTCTTTGCTTCAGGATCACCAGTGTTCCCAAAAGCGCAGCATAGGGCTGTATATCCGTTACCAAAACCGGGTTGGGAATGATAAATGGCATCAAACAAAACACCACAAACAGGATCTCCAGGAATCCCAGCTTTTTATTCTGTTTTTCTGATGATAATGCGATCATTTCCTTATTTTATCCCTTTCGGTCGTCACAATTATTCAAATACTGTTCCAACACCGCTATCCTTTCCGCTGTGCCTGCTTCCTTGGAAAAACGGCGGCAAGCAAGCTTCCGGGCATTTTCACCCATTGCTTCAACTAATTGCCGATTTTCATAAAGCTTAAGAATCGCCTGAACTGCGCCATCCACATTTTCTGCATCTGCACAAATGCCGGCAGATTCTTCTTCCAGAATACGGCAGAGATCGCTATCCAAATCAAAAGAAGCAATAATAGGGGTTCCGGTAGCCATAATACTTACTGCCTTACTGGGAAACGCACCCTCGCCAACACCCTTTTTACAAATAACAAACGAGGCATCGCCCAAGCTATAAACTTGAGACACTTTCTCCATAGGCTGCAACGGCAACAACTGAATATTTGTCAATCCACTATCTTCGATCTGCTTCTGTAGCTTTTCTTTTCCGGAACCACTACCAAAAATTACAAAGCAAATATCCTTATATTCCTTCAGTTTTTCAGCGCAATCAATCAATATATTTACATTTTGAGAGTGACCTAAATTGCCTGCATAGGTAAGATAAAACTTCCCACGATTCAAACCGAACTCGTCAAAAAGCAGATTCTCCTCCCGGGAGATTGGGCACGTTGCCTCTGTATCGATCCAATTATAGATCACACTGATTTTTTCTTCAGCAACGCCCTTTTTTATTAGAGATTCCTTCATATTGGTTGAAATCACCATAATGTGCGTTGCATTCTTGTAAATGTAATTGGAGATCTTATCTCCAATTTTATAAAGTAAAGAGTTCTTCTTTGCCAATCCGGTAGTAACCAAGCTCTCCGGAAACATATCCTGGAGATTAAAAATAAAAGGAATATCTTTTTTTGTCTTTTTCCGTAGCTGCTGTGCCACCATCGCACACAATACGCCTTGTGTAGGCGGCGTGCTTCCTCCCAAAATCGCATCTACATCCTTAGCCCTGATACCTTTAAAATATTGTAAAACGTTTACCAGGACATAACGAAGTGCCCGAAATATTGGATTCTTTCCTTCACGAAACATAGCAAATCTATGTACAATTAATTTGCCATCTCTTTTTTCTTCGTACTTTATTTTTCTATATTTTTCCCACTCCTCCTGTGTGATTCCACGGGTAGGGGTTGGAACAAATATCTCTGTGATATACCCTCTTTCCGCATACGCTGCTTCCAGATCCTCTGTTAAGTGTGTACTGGATATCCGCTCCGGTGCATAATAAGGAGAAAGCCTTAATATTTTCATATCGCTACCTTCACTTCATATTCTTTATTGATACAGTCTTTGAGTGTCAAAACGCATAGTATACATCTCTTCACCCTCTGTGTTTTTCACAGACAAGCTATCCTGCAACCGATTAATGATACTCACCATTTCATCCTTGCAAGATGCCATCACGGAAATACGCGCAAATTGCTGCGACAGTGTTCCCATAGCACTTTCCGGAACGGTATCTCCCTCATGATAATACTGCAGGCAATGAATAACAGCCTTTTCATTCCGGACGGCATCCATACCTTCAATACTGCCAATGGTGCCGGCATTGACAGGAACCATAAGCTGACCAATAACCTTACCTTTAGATACAGGATTGAACTTCTCCTTCTCTTCCGCCGTACAGATAGGCACTCCCAAAGCATACCGGATCATCATCTTCATATCATTGATACCTGTCAGTGCTTCGCTGATGTGATAGGTCATACCACCGCTAAGGCGATATCCCATATCATGGCAGTAAAAATTGCCGTCACTGGGTAATGCCTGGGCAAAAACCGTACCATTCTTAAGTCCCATATCCTGAAGCATATTTCTTACTTTTCCGTCTGCCTTATCCATAAAATCCTGGGCATACTCAGAAGGCGCATAAGAAAATGCACTGATCAAATACTTTTTATTAACCGGGTCCGCAATGTATGTATCCATCAGCAGATAGGGATAGCATTTCCCCTCATCCAGTATGTATCGGAAAGAAAGCAATCTACCACCGTTATCAATATACTTTTCCACAAGGACATTGCCAGACTTGGACTGGTTCAACGCTGCAGCAACTGCATCCTTCAGTTCCTCTTTTTGTTTACAAACTCTGACTCCCCGGGAGCTGGCTCCATCCACCGGCTTGACGATTACAGGAAACACCTCCTCAGGACACTTTTCAAAATCCTCTTCGCCAGTAAAATGATACTCCGGAATAAACGGAAGACCATTATTTTTGCAGTAATTCTTTAGGCTCTCTTTGTTACTGCAGCGATCCCACTGTTCCTGGGTTGCATAAAACCGCATACCTATCTGCTGGCACAGTTTCATTGTGTTGCGGATATTAAACTCACTGGGACTGCAGAATACACCGTCAATTCTCTTTTCTTTTATAAAGGCTTCCAAACCATCCATATCAGTGGTACTAACTACCGCATGCTCATCTGCAATCTCTTTTGCAGCACCGGTAGGACGATCATCCACTACAATGGTATATACGCCCATTTCCTTTGCCTGTCGTACAAGATCCACAGAAGCCGCAGTACCTCCCAATACTAACAATCTTTTTCCTTCTACGCAATTTTTCATTGTTTACTCTCCTAACATAAATTCTACAGTCGCCGTTGCTTTCTTACAAATATCCATTGCCTTTTCAGGTGTGTCTGCCTGGGCAATTACATAACCCACCCGGTCTGCACCGGAAGACAATTCCACCGCCTTGTCTCCAACAAACTTTGTAAAAGCAATCTCCTGCACACCGGGAATATCTTGTGCTGCTTCTACATTTTTGATTTCCCGGATTCGTCCACAACCCGTTTGGAAGAACGCAATTGCAGAGCCCTTTTCGTGCCGGGGTTGTATATCCGGTTCCTGACCAAGACAAATATCGATGGTTGCTTTGATCATATCGATTCCTGTAGACAGCGGTACCAAATGAGAGGTAATACAACCGCCACCCATTCGGGCACCCATTTCCACCATTTTAGGACCATCCTCTGTTAGGATAATCTCCACATGGGCAGGTCCGTTTTTAAGACCTACAGCCTGTGTAGCACGACACGCCAAATCTTTGATCCGTGCCACATTTTGTTCTCCCAACGCGCTAGGTTGGGAATGTCCTGTTTCCACGAAGTGAGGAGCCCCGGTCGTTCTTTTATCCGTCACCTGAAGCACATGAGGAATTCCCTTCCAAACGATCAGCTCTACGCTGACCTCGGAACCCACCATATACTCCTCTACGATTACGCCGCCGCCACGACCATTTTCAGCGCTGTATGCCAGCGCTTCTTCCAGTTCCTTCCGGTTATGCACCAGCATAACCCCCCGGCTTCCGGAATTGTCTGTAGGCTTGGTAATACAGGGATATGTAATTTGCTCCAGCACATTCTCTGCCTGTGCCGGATCACTAATGATGTAATACCAAGGGTGCTCCACCCCGGCGGCTTCAAAGGCTTTGATCATCTCGCCCTTATCCGTAGCCTTCACTGCTGTGTCATAGCTAATTCCCGTAAGGCCCAGCTTCTGGCAGGCATATGCCACACTGCGCATAGGCATATCCGTTGCCAATGTCATAATGCCGTCGGCACCAAATGTCTTTGCTGCCTGATAAATTCCTTCTTCATCAATCGTGCTGACATTAAAATATTCATCGGCATAGGGGATGCCCACCGCCTTGGGATCATAATCCGCCACACCCACATAGTAGCCCAATTCCTTGGCTCTTTTGATGCCCGGCAACTGCAGGATCGACGCACCGATAATCAACAAGCGCTTCATCTGTTCACTTCCATTTCTGTTATTTGGTTTCCACGGGCTCCTTAACTTCCCCTGCAGGCTTATCCCCTGCGGAAACATAAATATTCTCCCGCTTCAATACAGATTTTACCGTTTGCAGCAGGATCTTTACATCCAGCATAAAACTCACATTATCCACATAATAGCAAGCAAGTCTTACTTTTTCATCATGACCGATAGAGTTGCGGAAATAAGCCTGCACATAGCCAGTGATACCGGGACGGACCTGTAGCCGCTTCTTAGACAGCTCCTGGACCTGCTCCCAAGGAGTCGTTGTCACGGTAGGTCTCGGTCCGATAAAGCTCATATCGCCAATCAGCACATTCAATATCTGAGGCAATTCATCAATGGAGGTCTTTCGCATAAAACGACCGATCTTTGTAACCCGGGAATCCTTATCACTGTTAAAGGTAGACCCATCCGCAGTTCGAATATCCGGTGCGTTCACATACATACTCCGCAACTTGAACATTTTGAAGGGCTTTCCATTCTTTCCACGGCGTTCTGCATTGTAAAACACCGGTCCTTTATCCTCCAGATAGATAAACGGTGCCATAATCACGATGACCAGCAGTACAAAAGGCAGTGCGATCAATGACAGCACAATATCGATCAACCGCTTAAAAAACTTCTTATACATTTGCCACATACTCCTTTACGATCTGTGTGTACTTCTCAATAATATATGCCACCTGCTCATCGGTAAGGCTTGTATGTAACGGCAGGGTGATCTCATTGGCAAAATGGGCATAGGCATTGGGGAAATTCTTGATATCGTATCCCAGATTCTTATAAGCAGTATGCATCGGCAGTGGCTTGTAGTGCACATTACAGGCAATGCCGGCTTCTGCCATTTTAATAATGATCTCACTGCGCTGCTCCAGCGTAATACCCGGCACCCAGGTCAAATACAAATGACCGGAGGATTCATATTCTGCCGTATAATGATCCAGCACCTTTACACCCAAAGGCTTGAAGACTGCATCAAACCGCTGCACCAGTTCCTTCCGCCGTTCCAGCATACCCGGATACCGCTCCAGCTGCTTCAAACCGATGGCTGCTGTTACATCCGTCATATTGCACTTATACCAGGTACCCACAATATCATACTCCCAGGCACCCAGCTGGGTTTTTGCCAAAGCATCCTTGCTCTGACCGTGGAGGCTCAGCAGCTGCAGCTGCTTGTAGATCTCCTCATCGTCAATGCCGGGAATGGTTTTCCAAGCTAGTGCGCCACCCTCTGCAGTGGTAAAGTTCTTCACCGCATGGAAAGAGAACGAAGAGAAATCTGCCACAGCGCCCAGCATGGTATCACCGACCTTTGCGCCCA
>JAZQHW010000004.1:0-24324 GCA_045540795.1 Faecousia sp.
CCATCATCTCCACATGGGCGGGACCGTTCTGGATCCCCACCGCCTTGATCGCAGCCGCAGCAGCATTTTCGATCTGCGCCTTAATCACTCCTGTAAACCGGGACGGCTGACTATGGCCCATTTCCACAAAATGAGGCGCTCCGGTAGTCAGCTTGTCTGTAATTGCCAAAATATGTACCTGACCCCTTATTGCAAAAGCCTCCACGCTGATCTCGTTACCTCTGAGAAGCTCCTCAACGATCACCGTTCCGGAGCGTCCGTTCTCCGAACTGTATCTCACAGCGTCGTACAGCTGTGCCTCATTTTCGATGATCACAACTCCTCTGCTTGCAGAGTTGTCCGTAGGCTTGCAAATGCAAGGATAGGTCAGTTGGTCTCGAATCGTATCCAGTTCGTTCTTCTCGATTACGTAGTACCACGGATGGGGTACATTATGCTGTGCAAAGGCGCGGATCATCTCTGCCTTGTCTGTTGCGCGGACAGCTACATCCTGGGAGATTCCAACCAAACCCAGCTTATCACAGGTATAGGCGATGGCGCGCATGGGCATATCCGTTGCCACAGAGGTAATACCATCCGCTTCAAAAGCTTTTGCCGCTGTGTAAATGCCCTCCGGATCAATTGTACTGGCGTTAAAATAGGCATCCGCATAAGCAATGCCCACCGCCTCGGGATTGTAATCGGCTACACCTACATGGTAACCAAGTTCCTTCGCCTTTTTAATCATCGGCACTTGCCAGGCAGATGCACCCACAATCAGCAGTTTTTTCATGTTTTCACCTTCTAATACGGCGCATGGTCATCAGCACTTCTGCTGCATCCATACAGCACTGATTGCCCCAAAAATGGCTCTGGTAACGCAGAGCGTCAGAGGAACGTGGATGGGGATATTCCCGTTTCTCACTGTGGTAAGCCTCAAAAGCTGCAATTTTCTGCTCCATCAC
This sequence comes from Faecousia sp., assembly GCA_045540795.1. Taxonomy (GTDB): domain Bacteria; phylum Bacillota; class Clostridia; order Oscillospirales; family Oscillospiraceae; genus Faecousia. The sequence goes on from JAZQHW010000004.1 coordinate 945, forward strand.
ACAGGTAATGTCGATCCAGGTATCCGGCACAAATGTCCGGGGATACCCCCACTCGGTACTGCTGGCCGTATAGAAGCAGTAGAAATCCTCCACCCATTCACTGTTGGGGCGGAAGGCGATCATCGCCGCCTCAAACAGGATCTTATGGTCCCGGTTGGCATCACTGGCCGACTGGCAATAAATAATGTTCGGTTTGTACTCTTCGGAAATCTGTTCCAGCGGTGTGATCAGTTCCGTCAGCGTGTAAGTGTCCAGTTTCTGATCCGGAAAACCCAGTGTATAAACGCGGGACACCCCAAGGATTTTCGCTGCCTCCTGAATTGCCTTGCTTTGTCCCACATCGCCGTGGTAGCGCAAGGATTCACCCTCACACATGATGATGCTTCTCACTTCATCTCCCGCAGCAGTATGCCGGGCGACGATTCCGCCGATTCCCAACAGTTCATCATCCGGATGTGCTGCTACCACCAAAATCTTATTCATTGGAAAAAACTCCTTCCAGTTTCTTCTCATACAGTGCTTTTCCGGTGTAAACCGCTCCGGTTTCATCCTCCAACCGGGTAATCAGCAGGCAGTGATCCTGTGCCACTACTGCCACGCCTACAGAGTTTTCTCCAAAACCGTAGGCTGTGCCGAGGATGGTACCCGGTTTGACACCGTTCGCACACACCGGCAGGTATGCTGCCTCCCAAATCAGCCACTTTTGCCCGTTCAGGAAGGTAAATGCGCCGGGGTACGGCACAGTCAGAGCGCGGATAAAGTCGTAAATCTTCTTTGCCGGCTGATCCCAATTCATCAGGCCGTCTTTCGGTCTGCGGCGAGGCAGGATTGCCTCATCTGTCTCGTTTGCGATGGGTAAAACCGGTTTTTCTCCCGCCTTCAGTTTTTTCAAAAGGTTTTCCAGCATCGTGGCATTGGACAGGGCCACCTTATCGTAAAGGGTCTTACAGGTATCAAAGGGGGTGATTGGAAACGCCACCTGGTCCACAATATCGCCGGAATCCACCTCCGGGTCCAGCCACATCATCGTATTGCCGGTAACCTCCTCCCCGTGAATCAGCGCCCAGTTGATCGGCGCACTGCCCCGATTGTGCGGAAGCAGCGCCGCGTGGGTCCCCACTGTTCCAATGGAGGGAACCTCCAGCAACCGTTGAGGCAGAATCTCACTCCAGCCAAACACCACCATCAAGTCCGGTTTGTGTCTGGACACAAGTTCGTAGGCATATTCGCCCTTTATGGTATCCACCATATAGTGGGGGATATTATATTGCTGGCAAAGCTCTACATAAACTCTGCTGCCGCCGCTTCTTTTTGAAAACATCTCCTCATTAAGCGTAATGAAGCAAGAAATACCATTTGTTTCTGCCGTTTGACGGAAGGCCTCCACGCCCTCTTCGTGGTTTCCAATCCATAAAATATTCATAGATATCTCCTTTACAGGTACTCTTTCAGAACTTCCACGTAGTTATCGATCACGAACTGTACCTGCTCGTCGGTCAGGTTGGTGTGCAGAGGCAGGGTGATCTCGTTGGCAAAGTGGGCGTAGGCATTGGGATAGTCGGCAATATCGAAGCCCAGGTTCTTGTAGGCCGTATGCATGGGCAGAGGCTTATAGTGGACATTACAGGCGATGTCCCGCTGGGCCATCTTGATGATGATATCGTTGCGCTGCTGGGCGGTGATGCCGGGGATCCGGGTCAGATACAGGTGACCGGAGGATACATGGGTATCGGTATAGTGGCTGAGCACCTCCACGCCCAGGGGCTTCAGAGCTGCATCATATTTGCCGATGATCTCACGGCGGCGCGCCAGCATGCCCTCGTAGCGCTCCAGCTGCTTCAGGCCGATGGCAGCCACCACGTCGGTCATGTTGCACTTATACCAGGTGCCCACGATGTCGTATTCCCAGGCACCCAACTGGGTCTTTGCCAAGGCATCCTTGCTCTGACCGTGGAGGCTCAGCAGTTGGAACCGCTTGTAAAGATCATCATTATCAATTCCGGGAATAGTCCGCCAAGTCAGCGCACCGCCCTCTGCCGTTGTCAGGTTTTTCACTGCATGGAAAGAGAAGGAAGAGAAGTCCGCCACTGCGCCGATCATCGTATCCGCCAGCTTTGCACCGAATGCGTGGGCAGTATCTGCCATAATAGCAATTCTTCCCAGTGCCTTCTGAATATCCGAAGCCGGCTTAAACAGATGCCGCTTGCTCTCAACGATGGTAAACAGTTTTTCATAATCACAGGGCACACCGCCCAGGTCCACCGGAATAATAGCCTTAGTGTTCTCATTGATAGCAGCAGCTACTGCCTCATAATCCATTTCCAGAGAATCTTTTTGGCTGTCAACAAGTATCGGCTTGGCACCGGTATGACAAACAACAGAAGCCGACGCCGTGTATGTATAAGCAGGAACGATCACTTCATCTCCGGGTCCTACACCCAACACCCGCAGTGCCATTTCCGCACAAGCGGTCTGGGAATTCAAACAAACGCACCGGGGTACACCGATATATTCAGCAATGTTCTTTTCCAGTTGCTTGGTGCGGGGACCTGTAGTGATCCAGCCGGAACGCAAAGCCTCTGCTACTTCCATAATTTCCAACTCAGAAATATCCGGGGGAGAAAAGGGAATATTCATTCTAATCACTTCCAAAATCAGCAGTTTCCGCAAAAAAGGACATTTCTATCCATTTTTACGCATAATAACTATAGCACAATTCTACTTAGAATGCAACTGGTTTCACAACCATAGATGGGTATATTTTTCTAATTCTCTTGACAAAAAAAACGCTTGGACAACACAATGCTCTCCAAGCGTTTTTTTATTACAACATATACCGTCCCAACAAAAAGCCAGCACCCCATATTACCAACAAATGGGCAGGGTAATAAATGTAGAATAAATACTTCCATTTCCGGCTGCCCCGGGTACCGTCATACATCGCCAACAAAGGCAATGCCAGTAACGCACACCACTGCCCTACCCAGCCATCCAGAGCCATCAACGACAGGCATACCGCTGCTACACAAAGCTTTGCCGGCTTATCCTTTGCAGCATAGATCAGCACCGGAAGGATCACGCCCAGGAAACCGTAGTCCACCCCAAAACCGGTATGCTCCAGCAATCGCGGCAGCAGCTCTGTTACAAAAAGCGCCCCTGCCACGCCGAAACCAAACAGGACCCAATCTCCCGTATTTCTTTTTTCCATAGCACTTCTCAGCAGCCATATCAAAGCAATCGACATACTGAACGTTACCAAAATGCATTGATACAAGAAAGACAGAACAAGCAGATATGCACCCTGACAAAGCAGAGCCAGCAAAGCCATACTGCCAAAATACCGACCCATACTTCGGGTATGCAGGCACCCTTCCGCAATCATATAAGCATAGATAGGAAGCGCCAGCCGTCCGATAATCCGCAGAAAGTGATACTGAGGCAGCAACACCATCCCAATATGATCCACCGTCATAGCGATCAATGCGATCAATTTCAATTGATTGCCATTCATCCCTGTTTTGTTCATACATTGCCCTCTACAAGAAGCTGGATCGCATACCGGGCATACTCGGACAAATACCGATTCTTCTGGGTCACCACTACAGGTTGCCGTGTAGTGACTTTGCCTTGCAGGCGGAAAAGCGTTACCTGACCGTCATAATTCATATTCTGTACAAATTGCAGCGGCACAAGCGTTACTCCCACACCGGCTTTTGCCATTTCCCATGCGGTAGCAACACCTACCACCTCTGCACTGATTTTAGGCACAAAATCCGCCTGCAGGCATAACTTGTCCAAAAGCTTGCGCATTTCCTGCACCGGAGAAACCGTTACAAAGGGAAGCTCTTTACAAAGTGCCAGATCCATAGCCGGCAGCTGTCCCTTTGGCAAATCGCCCAGCAACGGCAGCAACCGGTTGGGAACTGCCAGCACCAGGGTATCCGGTTCAATGGGGGTCACATCCAAAAGCGTTTCATCCACCGGCAGATTCACCACTGCAAAATCATAGCGACCCTCCACAGATCCCCGGCGCAGCAGATCACTGTTATTTGCCTCCTCCAGGCGAATCTGCACCCCGGGAAATCGCTCCTTCACCTTTTGCACGATTTTAGGCAACAGGTATAAACTTCTGAAAGGAGAAGCACCGATCACCAGTCTTCCCTGTTCTCCGGACCAATACTGCTCCATACTTTTCCGCAGATGATCCTCCTTGTAGATCAGCTCCCGTGCCTGCCTGACAAAATACTCACCTGCCGGCGTAACCGTCAACGGAGAGGTATTTCGGTCAAACAACCGCACTCCCAGATCCTTTTCCAATGCCAGGATCTGTTTACTCAGCGCAGGCTGGGATATATTCAGTTTTTCCGCCACCTGAGAAAAATTGCGCACCTCAGAAAGAAGGATCGCGCACTGCAGCTGTCTGGAATTCAACCCAAACCACTCCTTTTTTACTAAATAACTATCATTAGAATACACCCATATGCTGTAAAAAGCAAGTAACGCAATGAAAAAATTTCCCTATTGACAAACCGGACTTCGTCTGTTAATATATTCCCTGTTGGTTATAAGCTTTATAACTTTCAGGTAATAGAAAAGGAGATTTTGTTATGCCATCCTCACTAATCTATCTGGGCATCATGCTGGTAACGATTATAATCTGGTTTTCATTGGTGAAACGTCCCATCTATGAAGGCGTTCTGATCAGCTTCCTGCTTCTGATGACCATCACAGGGAACTGGCAAAATGTCGGTGCTTACATTGAAGCCGGACTGTCCACTTCTTTGATTTATTCAATGATCGCCTTTGTGGCAATGTCCATTTTGCTCACAAAAACCAAAATATTGGACAGCTGTATTGCTGTGATCCTGGCTCTGGTAGGCAGACTTCCCGGCGGTGCCGGCTATGCCGCCGTGGTCGGCAGTGCTTTTATGGGTGCTCTTTCCGGCTCCGGTCCCGGTAACGTTATGGCAACCGGTGCCATTACCATTCCGGCAATGAAGCGTTCCGGCTTCCCTGCTGAGCTGGCAGCCAATATCGAAAGCAATGCCAGCTATATGGGCAATATGATCCCCCCCTCTGCCAACATTGTTGCCGCTTTGGGTGCTTTTACCGCACTGTATCCGGAATTGAATATAACCACTGGTCAATTCTGGATCATTCTGTGGGGAATCTCCATTTGGTTTATCCTTCAGCGTCTGCTTATGGTTTTTGCATTCTGCAAATATTACAAGGTCAAGCCTATGACCAAAGAGGAGCTTCCCTCTTTGCGGGAAACTATGAAAACTAGCTGGCAGGCTATGCTGCTGCCGGTAATTATCCTGCTTCCCTTTGTTTTGGACTTCCTGCTTAAAGACAATTTCTTCACTGCCCGGCTGGGTGCTACCGGTGCCAAGTATCTGTCCAGCTCCATCCTGCTGTTCATTGGCGGACTGTCTTCTATCTATGCCTGTCTGATCACAAAGGACAAGTCCACTGTGACCATTCCCAAAATCGCTGAAATGTTCAAAAATGGTGTCAAGTCCATTTCTCCCACCATTGCAGTATGTATTTTCGGCTATATGATTGGCGCACTGTTTAATGATATGAACATTTCCGAAGAACTGGGACACATCATCACCGAATGGAACTTCGGCAAGCTGGGAACCGTCATTGCTATTTGCTTGATCACCTGTTTTATGGGTATGGTGATTCCCGGATCCTCCCTGGTTGTTATTTTTGGACCTATGTTCATTACCACGCTGTCAAGTGTCGGCTGCGATCCTCTTCTGGTAGCAGCAATGCTCCCCTGTATCTGCGGTGTTATGTGCGGCATTACACCTCCCCTGGGTTTGGGTATGTATGCCGGTATGACCCTGGCAGAATCTGATTTCGGAAAAACCTTCCGGAATAATCTTTGGTGGGTGGCTGCACAATTCATTTTGGAAGTAGTAGTTCTTATGAACTGGCTTCCCATTCTGGGTCTGTAAGGAGGCGGCAAGATGAAAAACTTTTTGAAGAAATGCTCCGATATTCTGAAAACCATTTTCGGCTACGGAATTATGATCTGTCTGTTTATTGGCGGTCTTACCTTCTTTGGTTATATTGCTGCCCTGATCATTGGCGGCGATACCGCCACCGCAATCTGCACATTTATTTACAAAACCCTTATCCCCTATATCATCAAAGCCGGAAGCATTCTGGTACTGCTGGGTCTTTTGAGTATGTATCTGGCAGGAGAAACCGCTCTGTCTGTAAAAAAGAAAAAATAACAGGAAAAAGCCTTCGCTGTCACATTGGCAGCGAAGGCTTTTTGTTATTTGGTTATTGCGCAATTTCCTGGTTGCAGTATGTACAAACGCCATCTACCACAGTATGCTCCGCCAGGGGCAGCTTCTCCGTATGGGGATCATCACACACCTTGCAGTAATACTCCTCAACACCTTCCTCGATACAGGTTGCCGCCTTGGTGTTTACCAGCTCATACTGATGCTCTGCATTTCCTTCGGTAGCTCCGCAGATCAAGCAGGTCTGGGGATTATAGCAATCCGCAGGCAGCCAATCGTGCTCACAGTTTTCGTCACCGGCAGTAGCTTCCTCTGTTTCAAGAGCTTCTTCAGTCTCCTGCTCTTCGGTAGCTGCCTCCTGGGTCTCAGGTGCATCTGTTGCGGCTTGTGTAGTCCCTTCGGTTTCCGGTGCCTTGGTTGCAGATGCTGCCGGTTCTTTTGCGCCACAGGCGCACAGAACTGTCAAACACAGCATGAGTGCAGTAATGAATGCCAAATATTTTTTCATTTTGTATCCCTCCTGTTATTATTTCTTTATTACTATAACAGATTTTTCTCTTTCTTGCAACCCCTTAGTGATGGTGGTGATGGTGGTGATGGTGATGATGATCGCAAAGCGCTTCCTGTACCGGTGCACAGCATCGGCTATGGCAATGCTCTGTCTCTGCTTCCAGTTCCAGTGTTGTATGAAAAATTCCCATTTTCTTAAGCGTCTGACGCACGGCATCCTTGATAAGATGGCTATCCCCATTGGCAACAATATGCATCGTGGCACAGATATTCCGTCCATCCAGGCTCCACAAATGAATATGATGGACATCCAGCACACCATCCAGCGTCTCCAATGATTTCTTCACTTCCTCCATTGATATTTCTTCCGGAATCTTCTCCAAAAAGACATCACCAATATCTTTTAAGTTTCTTATCGCGTGAATAAAAATGAATACCGCCACACCCACAGAAAGCAGCGGATCCAAGAACCAAAGGTTTGTAAACCGCATAACAACAGCGCCAGCCAGTACCACTGCCCAGCCTAAAACATCTTCCAGCATATGCAGATTCACTGCCTTTTGGTTCACCGATGCACTATCTCTGGTCACCCAGGCTGCCGCCAGATTCACCGCCAGACCGATCACCGCAAACAGAATCATCCCGTCATAATGGATCACGGTGGGGGAAAGCAGCTTTTTCACTGCTCCAATAATCACACCAACAGAACCCAGCAGCAACACGGAGGTGGTAATAAAACCGCCTAACACCTCATAACGTCCATAGCCGTAAGTATACCGGTCATCCGGTTTCTTTTTGCTTTTCCTCTCCATAAACCAGGATATACCGATGCTCAATGCATCTCCCATATCGTGAAGTGCATCCGACAGAATTGCCGTACTGCCGGTGAGCAAACCGCCTGCAAATTCAACCCCAGCGAAAAACAAATTCAAAAGAAATGCGATAAGTATTCTGCTCATAGTTGCCTCCTGTTGCATTTTTCTTGTTTTTATAATATAATTAATTCAATATCGAACAATCTGTTCAGTATTATTTTACCTTAGGGAAAACACCAACGCAACATACAACTGCGTCCCTGTGTTCGATACGGAACAAATTTTCAAAAATGTACGGAGGTACTTATGGACAGACGGCAGCGAAAAACCAGAGCCGCTATTTTTCAGGCATTTACCCAGCTGCTTTCGGAAAAGACGCCGGAGCAGATCACCGTTGGGCAGATCATTGACCGCGCCAATGTAGGACGGGCTACCTTTTATGCCCATTTTGAAACAAAGGATCATTTGATCCGGGATCTTTGTCAGGAGCTGTTTTCTCACATTTTTGCCGCGGAACAGCAAAACAGCGATTCTTCCATTTTCGCCTGTGAAGCGCCGGATTCTGTTTTTCTGCATCTGCTGCAGCATTTGCAAAAGGATGACTGTCATATTTTGACGCTTTTATCCTGTCCCAGTAATGATTTGTTCCTGCGCCAATTTAAGCAGGGTATGCTTCGCCTTGTTTCAGAGCACCTGGAATTTTTCGGTCCCAGTCCCCTGCCTGCAGATTACCGGATCAATCACATTGCTGCCGCCTTTGTGGAAACCGTCCGGTGGTGGATCGAACACAAACTACAGCAACCACCGGAAACCGTCCTGCACTGTTTTCTTTTGGCTGTAAAAACCCCGCCCTTCTGATTTTTTGTCTTGCGCCACAGCCGTGTTTCTGCTATACTGATAGTATCATTCTATAAAAAGGAGAATACTTATGAAGCGATTCGTTACCTTTTTCCTGGCATTCATTCTGGCTATTGGCACCTTCGCCGGCTGCGGCTCCGATCCGGAGCCTACGGAACCCACAAAAAAGCCGGGTCCTCAGTACAACTACCCCAAGATCGCCGATTCTGTCACCTGGGATAAGATCAATGCCTTCCCTGTAAAAACAGAAGATATGACCACAGACGAAATGCGGCAGCTTTGTGTGGATTTCTTCAACTTCTCCAAAACCGCTTTGTGGACACCCAATGCCACGATGAACTATACCCTCAATGCCAAGGGCTCCCCTGACGAGATCACGTTAGGCAGAGTCTATGGCGGTCTGCCCTATATCGGTCTTGCCAGCGGCAATATCTACCGGCTGATGGATTACATCGACGAAGAGACCGGTGTTGTGGATATGACAGAGCCTTCTGCGCATCCGGAGCTTTTCGGCAACCAGTGCTCCATCGGCGCTTACTGGGGCTGGGGCCGTGTGATCAACTCTGCCGATTTCTCCTGGACCTTTACCATGATCCACAGCAAGGGCTTCCTCCGGGTTGGACCCTACACCTATGACGACACCATTATCCGCTATTCAAACGGTCTTTCCGACACCGCTACCATCATCCAGCAAAACGGTGAGCAGACAATGTTCCAATCCTATGCCGCTATGAAGCTGGCAGACGGTCTGGTCTCCTACCTGGATGCCGGTCACGTAATGATGTGCAGCGGCGAGCCTGTTGTGGTCTATAACGACGACGGCACCATCAATGGCTTATCCAGCTACGTGACCATTACTGACCAGTTCTCTACCTGGGCAGAGGGCACCAATGAGCAAGGGGATACCTACGCATACAAGAATTATGTAAACAAGCAGTTTACCTTCCTGGAGCTGCTGAACGAGTCCTACATTCCCTTTACCTTTGCTGAGTTTTTAGGCACAGATCCCGTTGAAGCTACGGAATGTACCTTCAGCCATTCCGGGGATACCATCACCCCCTCCCAGCTGCGTGCCGGAGAGGTAACTGCCAATTACGGCATTTCCGATTCCTATGCCATTATCCGGGATAAAGACGGCAACACCGTGTTCACCTGCGCCAAGCGGGCAGAGGCTGCCGGCATTACCACGACCAATTTCTACAAGACCCTCCCGGCAGATGCCTTTGATGACTATGCCACCGGAGAATACACCGTAGAAGTGGTCGTCCAGCTTGCTACCGGCGAACGGCTTTCCCTGTACTCCGGTACCCTCGTCAAATAAACCGATGCAAACCGGTATCCCGCCAAATTATGGATTCCAGTACAACCGCCTAGACAAACCGGCAAATTCGTGTATAATAGTACCGACAAATATTTTTGGAGTGTGATACTATGAAACTCATTATCAAAAACGATTATGAAGCTATGTGCGCCTGGGCAGCACAGCATATTGCCGATGCGATCAACGCACACACCGGTGAAGGTCCCTTTGTTCTGGGTCTGCCCACCGGCTCCTCTCCTCTGGGTGTGTACAGACGGCTGATCGAGATGAACAAAGCCGGTACTGTTACTTTTAAGAATGTCGTAACCTTCAATATGGACGAATATGTGGGTCTTCCCAGAGAGCATGACCAGAGCTACTGGTACTTTATGCACAGCAACTTCTTTGATCATATCGACATCCCCGCAGAGAATGTAAACATTCTCAACGGTATGGCAGAGGATCTGGAAGCTGAGTGCGCCCGCTACGAAGAGAAGATCGCTTCCTACGGCGGAATCGACCTGTTCCTGGGCGGCAGCGGTGTGGACGGTCACATTGCTTTCAATGAGCCCTTCACCTCCCTCACCTCCCGGACCGGTATCCGTGCTTTGACCCGGGATACCCTCATTGCCAACTCCCGTTTCTTTGACAATGACCCCAACAAGGTTCCCAAGACCGCGCTGTCTGTAGGTGTGGGTACCGTATGCGATTCCAAGCAGGTGCTCCTGCTCATCAGCGGTCATAACAAAGCCCGTGCCCTGCGTCACTGCGTAGAGGGCGGTGTGGATCATGCCTGGACCATCAGCGCCCTGCAGCTGCATCAGGACGGCATCATTGCCTGCGATGAGGAAGCCTGCGGTGAACTGAAGGTAGACACCTACAAGTACTTCAAGGAAATCTACGCCAACGAAAAGTAATCACACAATTACGAATGGGCAGCCGACAAAAATCGGCTGCCCATTTCAGTCTGTCAAAACACTAATTATTGACAGACTGCAGAAGTCAAAGAAGCCGCAAAGACGAAGAAAACGACCTTGTCGGCGTACAGATGGTACGGCAAAAGTCGTTTTCTAAAGTAAGTCAAACGCCTTGCGAAGCAAGCCTTTTTGTATTTGTAACAGAAATAGCTCTGTTTGTTTATATCTCTCAAGATATGGCAAAGCCACAAATCGTTAAACTTGCGTTTGCCGGTTTGCAGCTTTTTTGACACTCTGAGGGGCAGCCGATAAACTCGGCTGCCCCTATTTTATTTCCAGCAATCTGTTTTATATTGCAGATCTATATCCGTTTCTTGAAAGACAATGTCTTTGCCTTTTCTCATCTTCTTTTCATAATCTTCCAAAGCTCGAAACGCATACTTACCAAGAGAAAATAGTACAGGCATATTGATCACCGTCATACCGCCCATCAGTAGATCTGCGATCCCCCACAAAAGATCCGCATTTGATCCTGCCCCCAGAAAAACAACCAGGGCAGCAAGGATATGGCAACTATTCTTTATCATTTTGCCCGGCTCTTTTCCTAGCAAATAAAGCATTGCTTTTTCCACATAGTATAGATTGCCCAAAAGCGTGGTAAAGGCAAACACCACCATTGCCACCGTTATAAATACCGGTCCCGCACCGCCCAATGTTACCTTAAGAGAATCCTGCACATATACTGCCGCCTGGTCACTGGCTGCCGGGGGTGTCACCCCGGAGGTCATACACAGAAAGGCAGTGGCTGTACAAACCAGCAGCGTATCGATAAAAACCGACAAAATCTGCACCAGTCCCTGTTTTACCGGATGGGATACCTCTGCAGAAGCGGAAGCATTGGGCGCAGAACCCACACCTGCCTCATTGGAAAACAGTCCCCGTTTCATTCCGTATATCACACAGGAGCCCCCAAAGCCGCCAAAGATCGCCTTAACATCAAACGCTTCCGCAAAAATCTGCCGAAATACCCCCGGCAATGCTTTTGCGTTGATCAGACATACCACAACAGCAACGATAATATAAATCGCACCCATAACCGGCACTAAAAAGCTCGTCACCGACAATATCCGCTTACCGCCACCCAGCAGACAGTATCCCACCAATGCCGCAACAAGAAAGCCGATGATCCAGGGTGTATATTGCCTGTTATAAAAAGAATAAGGCGCAAATGTTGCCTGTAAATTATAGGATGCAAGCATATTAAACCCGACACCGTAGGTCAAAACAAGAAAGACCGAAAACACTGTTGCAAGGCACTTTTTCTTTGTTGCCGCCTCGATATAATAAGCAGGACCGCCATAGTACCCCTCTTTGCCTCGTTTTTTGTAGATCTGTGCCAGAGTGCTTTCCACAAATGCCGTTGCACCGCCAATAATGGCAATGACCCACATCCAAAAAACGCTGCCGAAGCCACCCATGCAAAGTGCCGTGGCAACGCCGATGATATTTCCGGTACCCACACGGGATGCCGTGGATACCATCAACACCTGAAAAGAGGAAACTCCGCCTTCACCCGTCTTTTCCGTTGCATATCTCAGCTGCTGCCCCAGCAGCCGGAATTGGACAAAACGGGTCCGGAAAGTAAAATAAACGCCACCCAGCACCAGAAGAATGATCAGCATAAAACTATAAAGAATTTCATTGATTACACCGATGATTGTATCGATCATACTGCCGCTCCCAAAACGTATTTTTCCTATTATGCCACACTTTTGATAAAATCCACTTGCAGAAAAATACAGGAAGCGGTGTATTCCGTTTTACTATTCTTCTTTTAAGTCTTGCTGCTTTTCCTTAAGTATTTTATTGAGCTTTTCTGTATTTCTTTTGATTATGGAATAAATGATCACCCAAATTATCACATAGCCAACTACAAAAGCTGCCGAGAATACTACAATGGGGATCATATTCAGATCCAGCCAGTTATTGAGAAGATACGTACCCAGATAGCTGATATATAACACACCACCGTGAATCAAAACAGCAACCATCAATGGCAACCGTTCAATTTGATAAACAGCATTCATACCGCCTGCTACAAAAGCAAGGGCTGTGATTGTAAATATTCCAACACAGACCTGATTGACCGATAGTGTTTCCACATTGGCAGTCTGCTGCAATATCATATACACCATTGCCAAAACGATTGGACCTATACCGGCAGCAATCAATCCACGACGCAAAAAGCCGAAAATAAACTTTTTCATATTCCTTCGTATCTCCTTCTGATTTGTGCAAAGCAACGTCTTGAAACATACTCCCGGTAGCCGCACCGAAATACAGCATCCACGCCGCCGCTGAACACTGCATCGAATCGTGTAATACTGTGTTCATTGGCAAGGGCAGATTTATTAATGCGAATAAAATAAGATGGCAAAACAGCCTCTAAATCACGGAGCCTGTCTTTGAGAGAATAGTGATTACCGTTGGTATCGATGGCAATCACTTTTCTGACAATTATAGTAATGCATTCGATTTGAGAAAACACCAGCTTCCGCATCTCATTCTCCCGGTAGCCCACAAGACTCTCCCCGCCGGAATAATTACGAACAAGATCTTCAATTTGCTGGGTCAGCGAAGAGGGCGTATGAACCCTAGCTATAATTTCCTCTTCCGCATTTTTGTCGATAATTAGTTTATACTTCATTTTCAAAATCCTTACTGTTTTTTCATTTGATTCAGAAAACAGAACACAGCCACGACTGTTACCAGCACACTATGCAGAATAATCGGCATAATATGCAAAGCTGCTTCTTCAAAGTTTCCGCTAAACAATGCTCTTCCCAATTCTACTGCATGAACAAAGGGAAGTCCATTGGCAATTTTCTTGAAAACACCACCCACAAGCTCCAAATCAAACCAAACACCCGAAAACCAAGCGGAAAGATTGGTAAGTAATGCCCCGCAAATACCACCCACCTGCTTTACACCCAAAACACTGCCGCACAAAAGTCCCAACGCAATATGAAATATTGCCATAGGAATGATACCAATAATCGAATAAATAATAGTTATGCTAACTTTCAATCCCAAAGGAATCGCAAAGAGGAAACAAACAACCGTCTGGCAGAGGGCTATTGGCAACAGCGGAAGCATATAGCCCATAATAAAGTCAGATCCCGTAAGCGGAGTTGTATATAGTCTTTGCAAGAGAGCGCTTTCACGGTCTTTTGCAATCAAGGTTGCTGAAAACAAAGTCATAAACGATAGCCCGAATACGGTAATGCCTGGAGTCAATGTGTTAATTTCAAACAAGCTAACCGGGATGTTTGCCTGAATGGCACTAAGAAGCATCAACAAAATTAAAGGGAATCCCAACCCAAAACCGAGATTGATAGGATCCCGCAGGATCTCTTTGGCACATCTTTTGGTAAATGTCATCATTCGCATAACCCACCCTCCTTTACAAGGGAAATGAACGCCTTTTCAAAATTATTCGTTCCAGCTGCCCGGAGCAGTTCTTCCACCGTTCCTTGCGCAAGAAGCCGTCCGCTTTTCATAATACCGATACGGTCAGAAAGCGCTTCGGCTTCTTCCATATAGTGCGTAGTCAGAACGATCGTGATCTTGCCTTTCAATGCTCGGATGATTTCCCAAAGCCCGTGTCTTGCAAGAACATCCAACCCAAGAGTAGGTTCATCCATAAATAGAATTTGGGGTTCGCTGATCAGAGCCATTGCAATACTCACGCGCCGCTGAAAACCGCCGGATAGCTTACCGGCTTTCCTCTCAAGAACACTGCCCAGGGAAAACTGCTTAGTAAGCTCCTGAATCTTTGTCTTGGTTTTTTCTTTTGAAAAGCCGTGGATGCCGCAGATCAACTCCAAATTCTCCTTCACAGAAAGATTTGGCGCAACAGCAGTCTCCTGCGGGGATACTCCAATCAAACGTTTCACCTTCTCAGATTCCTTTGTGACACTATAACCACCCACAAGCGCATCTCCGGCTGTAGGCTTTGTTAAACAGGAAAGCATTTTGATCGTCGTAGTCTTTCCGGCACCGTTTATACCAAGAAGAGAGAACAATTCGCCTTGCTGAATTTCTAAACCCAGCTTGTCAACAGCAGTCAGTTTTTTGTACCGCTTAACAAGCTGGGTTGTTTTAATTGCTTGCATATATGTCATCCTCCTTTTCATTTGCGATACCATCATAACAAATAAAAAAGAAGAAATATTGATTTTTGTCTGTTCGGTGGTTTTCAGCGTCTCATCGGTAACAAAAACATCAAGCTCTCGATTTACTGAATCCACCATTCGGGGTTATCTCTCCAAGCTTTACAGTACGCCCGGTAGTATAATCGAGCATTATTTCAATAACTGTTCGACATATTGGAATTTATCTGTGTGCTTTAAAATCAATTCCTGCTTTTCTCGCCTGGCTACATAGATCCTTTGTCTGTAATTTGTATTCCTTGCCGTCCTTGATAAAATGCGTTCCGCACTGTCTGAATTCAAAGGAGACGCTTTTTCTTCTGCACTGCTCCCGGATGTTAAGCACCCAAGAATAGTCAAGCGGTCTTGCATTTTGATCCGATTCGCCGCCCACGACCACAAGTTCGTTTCCATCCAGGTGGCGCTCCATATCGATCCCTTCAATCAGGCAATTTCTTGAAAAGCTCAGCTTATCCTCAAAGCATCGTTTGGGTATCATCCGGATCGCCGTTGCGTGCCAAATCATACTCGTAACTCCAATCCAGATCACGGTACTTTTCGCCGCGGGGATCTGTATTGATCCAGTTGACCAGCATATCCAACATTTCTTCCGTCCAGGTAGCACGATCGATTTGGGCAGTGGTGAATTTACCGGCAGTAATCATTTCAAAGCCAAAATCATCCTTCACGTGAGTTTTGGCAGCGCCTTCCACTACCTCCTGCACCAAATGGCTGGGGATAAACAACACACCGCCACCGGCGCCGTATACGATATCGCCGGGAAGAACGGTAGCTTTGCCAATGCGCGTGATGTGGTTAAAATCCTTAATGACAAATTCCCGGATAGGTGTGGGGTCAATCCCCCGGTAGTACACCTGGACATCCGGTACCTGCTTCATCTGCTCCACATCCCGGATGCCGCCCCAAACCACGGCACCGCCGGTTTTTGTGCGGGCACGGATAGCGGTGGTCAGGTTGCCGCCCAGGTATGTTCCCTTGAAGATCTTGTCATACATATCCACAACCACAACATCGCCTTCCACCAGGGTGTCAATGACCCACTGATTGAAGTTGCCGCTGCGTCCTTCTGCCCGTCCTACATCAAACATAACATCCAGAAGATCCGGACGGGTCGGCACATAAGTTGCTGTGACGGCTCTGCCAATAAGCTTTCTTCCGTCATCGTGGAGTGTTTTCAGATCACCTTCAAATTGGGATTCATAGCCCTTCAGATATATGGGCTTCCATAATTCTTCCAGGGTCATTTTATACATTTCATCAATATATTTCTGCGGCACTTTAGGTCTTCCGTCAGGAAAACGTTCGCCTTTCCACAGAGGGGTCAATGCTATAATTTCTTCCCGTGAATTGAGTTTCATTTATTTCGCTCCTTTTGTCTGAAGTCATTCTACAGTAATGAAATAAACACTGTTGGGTGATAAAGAAACGGGGTGCAGTATCGAGGTTTCCGCAGTATACACCGCAAGCGGCTTCAAACGCCCTTCCTCACGCAGAGCTGCGAGCTGCTCACAGGTAGGCGCTTCCGGACTTCCCATTTTTTCAAAAAGGCGGTAAGGATTGGTATGCTCCTGATCGATACACCAAAGCGTTACTGTTTTGCCGGCAATGTCTTCCTCAAAGTCCAGTGTCTCTTCACAGTTGGGAATATCCTGCGTAAAATGTTCATCCGCATAAACCATTAAGACAGCATAACCTTTTTCTGTTTTTGTGGCAATGACAGCTACATTTTCATTTTCACCTTCTGTATCCACCAGGTCCGTTCCCATACGAGAACTCAAGATATGTGCATTATAGATGGGCTTTGCGATGAAATTTAAGGTAAAGAAATTACGGAAGCCCGAAAAGTCTTCAGTCATCTCGTGCTGACCGGAAAGGCAGATCACCATTCTGGAGATGTCGTAGCCGGTATCCAGGAAGCCACGGATCAGCTTTGCGTAATATGCCGAAAAAACCTCTGTTTCCCGGACCATCAGCTCCGGACACGCCAGTCGGTTGGCAAAGCCCTGGGTAGAAATGCCCCATTCATCGATGACGATCTCAGTGCTCTCAAAGCCGTGCTTTCGGATGATGTCCATATAGCCCTCGTGGCGGTCCAGATTGTTTTGTACAGAAATGGGTTTCGTACCGTTCTTTAAGGCTACAGGCGTGGTGCCGTAGTTATGCAAAGCAATGTAATCCAACCGCAGATCGTTTTTTCGGACAAATTGCAGAAAATAGTCCAAGAACAACGGCTTATTGGCAAGAGCAGGACCGCCCATAGTCAGCTTTTCTGACACCCTGGTCAAGCCACGGACAAAGGCGGCATACATTTTGCAGTATTCCTCCGAACGTTCTTTTTCGTAGCCACGCTCCAGTTGACTCATAAAAAAGGCAGGAATATCCGGCTCGTTATAGCAGCTCAAATGCCACCGGGATACAGTTTCAATGCCGTAGCGCTCCACAAGGTGCTTTGTGTACTGATAACAGATCTCCTCCCAAAGTGCAGTATCTTTTGGGGGCGAGGTGTTCCACATCTTGCCCTTATACCGGGTGGCATTAAAGGCGGTAGCCCTTTTGTGCTTGTTGCTTTTGGCGATGCAATCCGGTACTGCGGCATAGGCAAGGATCAGGTCAAAACCTTTTTCCGTCAGGTAGTCCAGCCGCAGGTCATTGACACGGAAATCATACTGCAGATTTCCTTCTTCGTCCATATAGACGATATCTTCCAGCATTGCGTAGATCCGCACCGTGCCGATAGAACCGTCCTGCGCAAACCGATCCAGGATCCGCTTGCCCCAGGCATCCTCCACCGCATCGGTGGGGTGAAATAAACAGTGATTCCAGAATTGTTGCACTGTTCTCGTGGAATTACTTCCGATTCTTATCATTTAGTTCCCTCCAGTATTCCCTTCAGATAGCCGATGGCAAACAGACGTCCCATAGCATCGTAACCCGGAAGCGTAGAAATCTCACCTGCCATGGTAGGCACGTGGTCCACACGGATGGGTACATCTACACCGCAGCGATGGTATATGTGCATCAGCTTTGCCATAGGAAGGGCACCGTTATCGTGGAATGTTTCACGGAAACCTGTTTCTGTGCGTACCGTGTTACGGAAATGAACGAAAAATATCTTTTCCGCAAATTCCTCAATAGTCTTTTCCAGATCTTCACCCATAATAAAAAAATTGGCTTGGCACATGGTGATGCCCAGAATCTTACTGGGGTATATATCATAGATCGCCTTGCGGATATTTTCTTTGGAAATCATGATCCGCTCCACATCCCCCAGCCGGGGCACAGGAGGATCGTCCGGGTGCAGCGCAAGACGGATGCCGTGCTTTTCCGCCACCGGCACCACCGCCTTCAGGAAGTATTCATAATTATCCCAAAGCTGTTGGGCGGTGATCTTGTTCGATCCCGGTGTAAAATCCTCTATAGAAAACGCAGTGACCTTGGCACCTCCCCGCTCCGGATAATCCGCCCGGGTACGCAACCAGCCAATATGTGCCATCCAATTAAAGCAGATCGTGCCGATATTCAGCTTTTCCATAATCGGCAGCATTTTCAGCACCTTTTCGATGCTCTCATCCCGCTGGGCATCTCCGGCTTTGATATGGTCGTGGACACAGTTGGGCATAGGCTCTACGATCACCGGTGTAATGCCAAAATCCGTAAAATTCTTATGTACCTGCTGCCAATGGGTAAAGTCTGTTAAGTCAAAATCCTCCCGCTCCGGCAGTCGGATCACACCGTGGCGTACACCGCATTGAAGTGCAAAATCCCAGGTGGTATCCCGTTCACTCCGGAAATAATCGGTCAGCAGCATATTAAACGCCTCCTAAGGTCAGGAATCCACCGTCTACAGGAATTGTAACACCGGTAACAAACCCGGAAGCCTCTTCATTCAGCAGCCACTTGATACAGCCCACAAGGTCCGTCGCCTGACCGAAACGACCCATAGGGGTATGGGAGATCACCTGCTCACCGCGCTTGGTCAAGCCGTCCTCCACAGTTCCAAGATAGTTCTTGCTGCGCTCATTGACCATAAAGCCGGGAGCCACTGCGTTGATACGCACTCCGGCAGGTGCATAATAAGCCGCAAAGGACTGGGTCAGATTGGTGATCGCAGCCTTACTCATAGCATAGGCAAAACAACGGGTCAAAGGACAATAGGAATTCATAGATGCAAAATTCACCACACTGCCGCTGCCCTTTTTCGCCATCTGCCTGGCGAACTCCATTGTAGGAATTACCGTACCCATCGTATTGATCTGTAATACGCTTTCAAACGCTTCCATATCAATATCATAAAGACCTCTTTCGCCAGGAGGCAATTGACCGTCCAGCTCTCTTGGGTCAAATTGGGTAATGGAGGGCATAGCCTTTTGATTGTTGCCACCGGCACCGTTGATCAGGTAGTCACAGCCACCGGCTGCTGCCACCAGCTCCCCTAAACGGGCAACGGACTGCTTATCCGTAACATCGCAGGCAAATATTTCCGCCGGCTGAGCACCCATAGCAGTGATCTTATCTGCCACTACTTGAAGCTTTTCTGCGGTTCTGCCCACCAAAAACAGATTTGCACCCTCTTTTGCCAAAGCAACCGCGATTTCTGAACATAGTGTGCCGCCTGCTCCGGTGACAACTGCAATCTTATTTTCAAACACTCCCATAACTATATTACCCCCTGTTAAGCTTACGATAAGCATTATAATAGCAAATACTTTCTACTATTTCCCCTTGGTCTGCGGGTGAGAGCTGCCACTGGCGCACCTCGTTTTGCCGGTCCAGCCAGCTGCAAAGCAGACGGCGGAAATAGTCATGGCGCAGAAAAGACAGAATGCTTCTGGAATCCGTAGTCATACCAATGAACTGGGATACTACACCAAAAGAAGCAATGCAGTTTAATGTGTTCTCGATCCCCATAGCGTGGTCGCACCACCACCAGGCAGGACCAAGCTGTACCTTGGAAGGAACAGCATCTTGAGAAAAAGAACCCTGCAACACTGCAAAAGCAGCATGATCACTCATATTTAGAGGAAACAGAACCACATCCGGCAATCCACCGGCTGCTTCCATAGCTCCCAAAAGGTCGCAGACAGCATTGACATCAAAACTGCTTCCCGACGCAGCATAGCCACCGGCAGGTCCTGCCAACCGGGCAAGGCGCGGACTTGTTCTTCGCTTGGCGCCTATATGCAGAAGCAATGTCCAGCCACGTTTGGCATATGCCGTTCCAAGATATACCATATGCGCAATTTGTTTTTGTGCATTTTCACTTGTAAAAAACTCCGCATCCAGAGCATGGTCAGCAAAGCGACAGCCCTTTGCGTGGAACGCATCCAAACGATCGTCCAAATCCTCCGGAAGCATTTCTTCTGTCAGCAGATTGTCCCCCCGTAGTGACGGCGCTACCATTTTTCCGTCATAATCTGTCAAATCGTCTGTAAGCTGCGCCACAGGAGCCTGGTAAGCAATACCAAACCGATCTAGAATACCACAGCAGGAGTATTCCGGAGATGCCAGCAGTTCCCCAATCCGGTCATAGATCCATTGCGCATTTTCCGCATTGGGAATTATATCGATTCCAAAGGTTTGCTGCAGTTCCATCCGGGACCAATCGTAAACAGGATTTCCTGCAAGATAAGGAAATACCTGGCAGTACTTCTTAAATTTTTCATAAGGGTCAGCAGCCCCTGTAATAAAATACTCCTCTACACCGCAAATACGCATAAGCCGGTGCTTATATGGATCAGATGCCAGCCAAAGCTCGGTAATATTATCGAATTTCCGGTTTTTGGCAATATCTGACACAGATACGTGATTGTGAAAATCAATAATCGGCAGTGCTTTGGCGTGATCCTCATAAAGCTGTCGGGCGTTTTCACTTCTTAACAAATAATCAATATGCATTGTTGTCACCTCACAAGTATCACTATACCACAATCAAAATTCACAACGCAAACCCAAATATGATTATTTTTAACACAATTCGATAAATTTTATTGACATAGCTGTATTTTGGGATTACCCTAAAAAAGAGGGGGGATAAAATGCAATACGTGTGCCATTTACAAATGCCAAACTTCACTGCCGAAAATTTTGATATTTTGAATATTACCCGGGATAAAAATCATTCCCATTCCTTTCGAAACGGCAGAATAAAGCACGGTTTTATTTATATCGTCCGGGGCGCTATGGTATGTGATTTTTTATTAGACTCGGAAGACCAGCTCTACCTGGAAGCTGGAACATTGCTTTTTGTTCCAAAAAAATGCATTTACACCAGTACCTATTTACAGGATTCCACAGAAATAAAAATCATACAATTCGATATTGCAAGGGGTGAACTTCCCGCTTATCTTCAAAATCCCAAAGCACTGCTGCTTCCCAATGGCGGTAAGCTGATCGATCGATTTTTTAGCCATGTTTCCAGCCACGCTGTTGGAAATCCTTTTCATTTTTTGTCCTGCTTTTATGACCTTTTATGGCAAATCGATGAGCACTGCACCCAAGTACCTTCAAAATACAAAAAGCTTTTACCTGCTGTATCGGAGCTTACTGCGCATTATGATGAAAACCGCTTGATCGGCGACTACGCTGCGCTTTGTGGGATCAGCGAGCCTTGCTTCCGGCAGCTTTTTCGGGAATACACAGGGCAATCGCCTGTAGATTATCGCAATGCACTGCGTCTTGAATCTGCAAGAGCAAAACTGCAAAGCGGAGAGTATAACGTATCGGAAGCTGCCTGGGGCTCCGGTTTTACAAATCTTTCCTATTTTGTTCGGCTATATAAACAAAAGTATGGCTATACCCCTAAAAAAGAGTAGAGATTATAAATTGCAAACAAAAAAAGATTAATCCCCCTTGTATTTTCGAAAAAAAGTAGTATAATGTTTGGCTGATGAAAAGAGCGAAACCATAAAGATGCTTTTGAGAGCATACAAAATACCCTCACACCCTATCTGAATGATTGCACTCTCACGTAGTCAAAATTCATTGAAAAGAAGGCGTATTTTATGACTCAAACAGCAAGTATCTTTTTAAGCTTGTCCATTGCTTTGCTTTCCGGACTTCTCCTGTCAAGACTTGCAAAGAAAGCAAAGCTCCCTGCCGTTACCGCATATCTGATTTCCGGTGTACTCATCGGTCCCTTTGTTCTCGGTGCCATTGGCATTCCCGGAATCGGCATTACAGCAGATCAAATTGAAAGCTTTGGTCTGATCTCAGATCTAGCACTGGGCTTCATCGCGTTTGCCATGGGCAATGAGTTCCGGCTTGCGCAGCTTAAGAAGATCGGCAAGCAGGCAACTGTCATCGGTGTTGTGCAGGCACTGTTCACCACCGTTGTGGTGGATGTTGTGTTAATTGGACTGCATTTCCTTATGCCGGATAAGCTGTCCCTGTCCGCCGCCATTGTTCTTGCATCGGTTGCCACGGCTACGGCGCCTGCTGCAACCTTGATGGTCGTGAAGCAGTACAAGGCAAAAGGACCTGTCACGGATGTTCTGCTCCCTGTTGTTGCATTGGATGATGCCGTCGGTCTTGTTGTATTTGCCATTTCCTTCGGTGTTGCAAAATCCATCAGCACAGGATCCGTTGATGTTCTTTCTGTCATCCTGGAGCCTCTGCTTGAGGTCGTCCTTTCTCTCGGTCTCGGCTTTATTATGGGACTGCTTTTCACCCTCTGTGAAAAGTATTTCCATTCCCGTTCCAAGAGAATGGCAGTATCGGTTACCTTCGTTATGATGACCGTTGCTGTATCCTGTCTGAAATTTGATATCGGTGGCATTCACATCAGTTTCTCTTCTTTGCTTGCCTGTATGATGCTGGGCACCGTTTTCTGCAATATGTGTGAAGTATCTGAGGAATTGATGGAGAGAGCTGACAGATGGACAACGCCCGTTCTCATCCTGTTCTTTGTGATCAGCGGCGCAGAGCTGGAGCTTTCGGTATTCGCAGACTGGGCAGTTGTAACGGTCGGTGTCGTCTACATAATTGCCCGTTCTGTCGGTAAATGCTGCGGTGCAAATATCAGTGCCAAAATGGTAAAATCCGATCCCAACATCGTCAAATACCTCGGCATTACCTTGCTCCCGCAGGCAGGTGTTGCTCTGGGTATGGCAATCAAGGCAATTGAGCTTGGTCCGGACGGTGCAATCGTTCGTAACATTACACTGTTTGCGGTTCTGATCTATGAAATTGTCGGTCCGTTCCTCACCAAGATCGCGCTTACCAAAGCCGGTGATATTAAAGAAGAAGGACGCACAAGCGCAAGAGAGGAGCATCTTGCAAAGAAAGCTCTAAGCAAATAACAAAACCGGAGCGATGAGCCTCAGTCTCATTGCTCCTCAGGCTGTCGAAAACTTATTTTCGACAGCCTAACAGAGGTCAAAGGAGCCGCAAAGACGAAGAAAACGATCTCGTCGGCGTACAGATGGTACGGTAGAGATCGTTTTCTGAAGTAAGTCAAAACGCTTGCGCAGCAAGCATTTTTACAATC
>JAZQHW010000005.1:0-4474 GCA_045540795.1 Faecousia sp.
ATAGGTGTAGGTAGGGATGTAAGTGGTATCCCGGCAGTCCTTGCCGGTCAGGATCTCAAACCATACACAAGCATTCAGATACTGACCGCCGCCGATGTCACCGTCGTGATAGTTATCACCGGTATTGGGTGCAGCGTCACCCACGCTCTTGCCGATCCGGTTGCACAGGCTGTCATAACCGTCATCCCGGATGCTCCGCCAAGCCACACCGGAGGGAACCCGATCCAGATCGAATTCCTCACACATCATCTTGGCATATTCCATCATCATAGCGTCATAAGCATGCTGGGTCTCCAAAGTGGTAACCACAGAGCCGGTATCGCCCACCTGATATGCCCAGGTGTGATGCCACAGATACCGTGCCTTGGGGAACATAGACCGGTAATAGGTCAGCAGCTCATCCAGGTAGCCCTTGTTGTTATCAAAGCATTCCTGGGCGGTATCCACCTTCATCAGATCCTTACTTGCGCCCTGGGAGGAGATCACATCCCAGTTGTGCCGTGTCAGACAGTATTCCAGAGAAACATCCTCAACACGCAGAACCTTAGTGTTATCCGTAGTCCATTCTCTGTAGACATAAGGTGCTTCACCGGTCTTCCACCAGGTATGATGCTGATCCAAACGGCAGCCGCCATAGTAGACGGTACACAGCCGCAGCTGCTTGCCGGCAGCCTTTGCGATTGCAACCAGCTCATCGGTATAGTAGTTGCAGAAGCTGTTGCCGATCATCAGCACATCAAAACTATCATCATTGGCAGGATCCTCGTGGACCTTCACAGTGGGCACTTCATAGGGATTCTCCAATGCGTAGTTGACGGCATCCACGATCACCTGCTTCATAAAGTCGGTGATCTCAAGATCGCCCTGTTCCTGGAACCGGACTTGACGCAAAGCCTGGGGAATCACATCCACCTTCACATCGTTCACAGAATCAATGGTGTCCCCGGTAAGCTTGCAGTACCACAGGTAAGCAACCATCAAGCGGCCAAAGTCGGAGGTATGGGTATAGTCACGGTACAGATCCAGATCGGTCATACCCAGAACATTGTTGGCATACTGCATTGCCGTGCCGGAGGGCATAACATCTGTAAACGACTCATCGGTGAGGATATAATCCTTCACTCTCTGAACCATGGTGTTGTACATGGTCATCTGGTTGGTGCCAAAGTACTTTTCATAGGTTTCTACCCATTTGTCCGACAGTGCGGTGGGACGGGTATCCTCATTCCAGTACAGCTCTGTAACCGGGTTTGCCCAGACCATATTCCAGTAGTAGGTGGGCTTGTAACCCAGCTGATCTTCCACATAAGCCTTCAGCTGCGCAATATCGTCATCCTGGAACGCAGATTCCAAACCGTAGGTGGTGTTCATTTCCTGGAGCAGCACGATATCCCACGGCTCATCTGTCAAGCCTTCCTGGAGGGTAGATTCTTTGTTATTCACCCAGGTGCCGTTGGTGTTTTTATGATAGGTGTATTCCCGCTTATTATTATAAGCAAAATCTACGTGCTCGTCCATACGGCAGCCGGAGTGATACATGGTGCCGACGATCACACGCTTCTCGGGATTCTGCTTTGCAAAGATATTGAACAGCTGCCAGGTGGAGTCCTGGGAATGGCTGTTACCGATGGTGAAGATCCGGATGGTGTTCTCCTCCCGGACTTCCACGCCTGCGGCAGTGTTGGGAACGGTCCAGTTCTTCAAAACGGCAATAAACCGCTCATACAGATCCATCAGCGCATCCCGCTTGTCCCAGTCCATCTCACCGTAGATCTCGTCAGACTTTTCGATCTGCTCCCGGAAGCTGCGGCTGCGGTTGACACCGAACAGATACTCGTTCTCACCCACCTGAATGTAAGCTCTGCCGTTGACAGGGATGGCAGCGTGCTTGACGTTGGTGCTGTAGCCGTTATCATCCTTCATAATGCCGTAAAGCAAAGAGCCGTTGTTGCCTTCCTCCGTGCCGAACAGCTCCGGAGCCAGCTGGGTGTAATGCTTGGAATTTGCCATTGTTTCGGCAGAAGGTGCACCGGTAATGCTCAATGCCACACCGAAGGACAGGATCTTCTCCCGAACCATATGGTCAGCGTCAAAATCATTGATGAAGTACACCGCTGCTTCTCCAGCCTTCAAAGCCATATCGGTGATATTCAAAGAAACTGCGTGATAGGAAACACCGTCTGCTTCCTCGATCTTTAACCAGGCATCGGTGGTAGCGGAAGCTTCCACAGCCTTCACATCCCCTGTGGCAGCCGCGACCTTGCCGTAAACACCGTCAGTCACATCATAGTCAGCAGTTTGAGAGTCCATAACATAAACTGTGACACCCTCAGCGGTCAATGTGCCTACATTGCAGCCGTTGAGGTCCAAAGTTACTGCCTTGTTCAAGGTCAGCTCTTCCACACTGCCTGCCAGCTGCAGGGTCTGACCCGGGGTAATGGCAGCCAGTGCCTCCTCTACCGTTGCATAGGTGACACCGTTTACCCGGGCAGCGGCAGCCATACCGGTCTGAGCGGCATTTTTCACCATAGACACACCGTTGACGGTATAAGAAGCACCGGAAATATTGGCACCGCTGATATTCACCAGAGTCGTACCGGCAAGGACATCCGAACCGATCTGCAGTGCCACTGTGCCGGTATGCGTGCCGGTGACAGTCACCTGCTGAGAAATGGCAGGACCGCCTTCCACCGGTGCCAGTGTCAGCTCATGGATACTGGTTGTGCCGGTGATGTTCAGCTTACCGGCAGCATACACGCAGCTGCCCTGGGGGGCAACGCCATCCCGGATATCGCAGTCTGTCAGATTCACAACACCGGTGGCAGCGACAAACAAATTGCCACCCTGTACAGTAGCAATGCCGCCTTCCATGGTGACATCCTCAGCATTTACCGTACCTTCCACATTGAGCATACCGCCATAGGGAATGATTCGTTTGCCATCGTCAAAGGCCTCGAAGGTCATTTCCGTATTTTTCAGGTTCAGCGTACCTCCGGACTTAACACAGGCAAGACCGGCAATAGA
This sequence comes from Faecousia sp., assembly GCA_045540795.1. GTDB lineage: Bacteria > Bacillota > Clostridia > Oscillospirales > Oscillospiraceae > Faecousia. The sequence continues at coordinate 3,025 of JAZQHW010000005.1, forward strand.
GTTGGTGCCATTGCCCCGGGAAACCAGGACGCCGTTCTGGAAGGACAGCGTGCCGCCGTCTTTCACCGTAATGGGCTTATTGGCAGTGTATTTATAGTTATTCAGATTCACACAAATGGACTTTGTGATACTCTGCACGCCTATTACTTTGTTTACGTACAGATAATAATGATCATAGCCTGCGGTATTCAGATTCGTTGTACTGCTATCGATAGAATACCAGGTCTTTTCTTCGCCGCAATGCTCACAGTAAGCGGTGGTAGTGGTTGCCGCACTGACAGATACAGCAAACAGGCACACCGTCACAACCAGCAAAGCCAGCAGAACCGGTAAACGCTTTTTCATAAAAATCCCTCTTTCCTTAAATAATACATTTGCCTGTCAAGTATACCTTGTTTTGGGAATATTTGCAACAAATTTTGGATGTTTTCCATTGTTACACCAAGCTTTTTGGCATTTCGCACAAAAGTGCCCTTTTTCATTTATGCAATTTACCTCTATAAAAATTGCAAAACCTTTCTTGTATTTCTCCTTTCGGTATGCTATACTGGGATAAGAAATGTAGATATTTAGGGAGGACTTTGTTTTATGAAGAAAAGATTGCTCTGCTTACTCACTGCTATGGCTGTGCTGGCTTGCTGCGTATTCACCGTTTCCGCCAGCGGCTCTGTAGACTTTGATGACCTGATCGGCTCTATGAAGCCGGAAGCACCTGTCCTGTCCCTGGCAGGGGATGAAAACACCGTGGAGGTATCCTGGACGGCAGCGAAAAATGCCGTTACCTACTCCGTAGTTTTGGAAAAGTTTACCATTGACGCAGGTGGCGCCCGCTGGGTCGCCACCACCGTGGCAGATAACATCTCTGCCCTTTCCTATACAATGGAAGTCCAGTCCGGCAACTACCGGGTAAAGGTCGTGGCATATAACGGCTTGAAGGAAGCCAGCTCCGAATACGAAAGCTTCCAGTTCTACCGCGTACAGTATGACTTTAACTGTGACGGTGCTCTGTCCGATGCCGATGCCATCTATCTGCTGCGGCACGTGACCCTGGGCTATCCGGCAAATGAATACCAGGCAGATGTCAACGGTGACGGCAATGTTACCGATGCCGATGCTCTGCAGCTGCTGCGGATCACCCTCTTCCCGGACCGCTTCGCCAATTAAATATAACCTCTAAAATACCGTTTCCCAAACCGGGAAACGGTATTTTTTTGGATATGTGCAGGGAATGCATAAATGCATTCCCTGCAAAGGTGCGATAGGATATGTAGGGGAGGCGTTCCGCCTCCCGCGGGCGACGGAACTGTACAGAGTAGTAACATAGGTAACAGGTAGAGAAGAGACATAGGTAACAGTTTTTGCTATAATACAAGACATCCGACGAGCAAAGGAAGTGGGTCAGATGTCATGGGAGACAAAGACTGTAATGGAACAAAGAAAACAATTTGTA
>JAZQHW010000006.1:0-2779 GCA_045540795.1 Faecousia sp.
GTGGAATAACGATGACGAACGCCTACAGCGAGTTGTACTTGGATGATGCTATGCAGAACCTCGGCGATATGGTCGAGTATGCTGTGTGTGACTGCGGATATGACCCGGACGAATTCTTCGGTTGGTTTATTGCCTCCGGCGTTGCATCCAAGTTTGAAAAAGGCAATCCCAAATACATTACTGGCATATCCGGCTTTGAACTGGCAGAAGCGGTTCTGAAAGCGACCAACATTGCCCTCCCCTGTATTGCTCCCTCCCATCCGGATTTCAAGGGACGGGAATACTGGGCTGGCTGGATTTTCGCCTATTACCAGTGGCAGAGCGGCAGGCGATTTGAAGACATCGTTGCGGATGGGCTGACCCTCTCCACCGTTTTCAGTATGTATATCCACCACGAGGCTGACAACAGCAAGTTTGTGGAATCCGCAGATACCATCATTCGCCGGAACAAAGAGTCCCGGAAATCCAAGCTGCACACCATCCGGAAAGCCCGTGGCTTTACCCAGCATCAGCTCAGCGATGCCTCCGGCGTTGCGCTGCGCATGGTGCAGCTCTACGAGCAAAAACAAAATGACCTGAGCAAAGCCCAGGTCAATGTGGTTATCAGTTTAGCAAAAGCCCTCGGCTGCGAAGTTGAGGACCTTATCGACTAACATCTTCCCTCGACGGCACCCGCCGCCGGGGGATTTTTGTGCCATAAAACAAAAAGAAAGTGCCATCGAAAGACAGCACTTTCCTCTGCATTTTTGGTAAATTTTTGGTAAAACCAACCGTGGTTGTCAATCGCATCCACAAACAAGTCTTAAAAACAGCCGTTTTTCCTTGCTTTTCGGTGTATTCCGAAGTTTAGAAGGCGGTTTTTAGTCCAACGGCTTCATTGTGGGGAACAGGATGACTTCACGGATGGTATCGGAATTGGTCAGCATCATAACACAGCGGTCGATGCCCATACCCATACCGCCTGTGGGCGGCATACCGTATTCCATAGCATTCAGGAAATCTTCGTCCAGCATTTCGGTTTCATCGTCACCGCGCCCACGCTGCTCCACCTGCTTCATAAACCGCTCCCGCTGATCGATGGGATCGTTCAGCTCGGAGTAGGCATTTGCCAATTCGCTATGGCAGATGAACAGTTCAAACCGTTCGGTAAGACGGGGATCTTCCGGGCTGCGCTTTGTCAGTGGGCTGACCTCCACAGGATACATTGTAATGAAGGTAGGCTGGATCAGATGTTCTTCCACCTTCTGATCAAAGCAGGCGTACAGTGCGTTGCCCCAGGTCTTTTCAGCGGCATCGGCAAGCTCCACACCCTTTGCCTTGGCAGCAGCCACTGCCTCGGCATCGTCGGTAATGGTGCTGAAGTCAATACCCACATACTCCTTAACTGCGTCCACCATTGTCAAGCGGCGCCAGCCGGGCGTCAGATCCACCTTTTCACCCATCCACTCGATCTCATAAGTACCCAGGATGTCCATTGCAGCACCGGAAATGATGCCCTCAGCAATGTCCATCATATCGTGGAAATCGGCATAAGCCTCATAAAGCTCCACACTGGTGAATTCCGGGTTGTGTTTGGGGTCCATACCCTCGTTCCGGAAAATGCGTCCAATCTCATACACCCGGTCCATACCGCCGATGATCAGCCGCTTCAAGGGCAGCTCAGTAGCGATACGCATATACATATCGATGTCAAGAGTGTTATGATGGGTAATGAAAGGGCGGGCAGAAGCGCCGCCGGCGATGGTGTTCAGCACCGGGGTCTCCACTTCGATATAGTTTCTGCTGTCCAGGTAGTTCCGCATAAACTTAATGAACCGGGAGCGGATCACAAAGTTCTGCTTTACCTCAGGGTTGACCATCAGGTCCACATAGCGCTGACGGAAGCGGATCTCCTTATCGGTCAAGCCGTGGAACTTCTCCGGCAGAGGCAACAGAGACTTGGACAGAAGGGTTACTTCCTTTGCCCGGACAGAGATCTCCTCTGTCTTCGTCTTGAACACTTCACCGGAAACACCGACGATATCACCGATATCGTACTTCTTGAACCGGGCAAACTCCTCTTCACCCAGCTCATCGATCTTTACAAACAGCTGAATTCTGCCGGTAGAGTCCTGCAGATCACAGAAGGACACCTTACCCATACCGCGCTTGGACATCAAACGTCCAGCCAAGCGGACAGTCTTGCCTTCCATCTCATCAAAATTTGCCTTAATAGCGGCGGAATCAGAATCAAAAGCAAACTTAGTCTGCAGGAAAGGATCTCTACCCTCTGCCTGCAACGCTGCCAACTTTTCACGGCGGACCAAAACCTGATCGCCGTAAGACATTTCTGCCTGGGGTACAAACTTTGCCATAATCAACCCTCGCGTGTAATAGAAATAATCTCTACTTCATAACTGCCGGCAGGTGCGATCACCATTGCCTTATCTCCTATTGCCTTGCCGATAATTGCACGGCCAAAGGGAGAGTCATCAGAAAGCTTATACTCCATAGGATTAGCTTCCTGAGAACCGGTGATCCGGTACTCGGTCTCCTCACCGGATGCCAAGTCCTTAATAACCACCTTGCAGCCCAAACCGACGCGGCCGCTCAGCTCATTCTCATCCTCAATGATCACTGCATGGGACAGAACATCCTCAATTTCAGCAATTCTGCCGTACAGCTTTGCCTGCTCATTTTTCGCAGCATCGTATTCAGAGTTTTCAGAAAGGTCACCGTAAGAACGTGCTTCTGCGATCATTGCAGCGATCTCACGCTCACGGGTGGTCTTCAAATAATT
>JAZQHW010000007.1:0-14568 GCA_045540795.1 Faecousia sp.
CGAAACAAGTCGGTTTTTCTGTCTATGGGCTACGAAAAAGATATTTTCGGCAGTTTTGCGCATGCCTTCAAACTCTCGCATAAAAATCAAAATCATCCGCGAAACGGATACCTTCGGCACCTATTCACTATTCACTTTTACCTATTACCTAATCGACAAGTTTTGAGAGAAGCGTGAAAAGTGAAGAGTTAATAGTGAAAAAGTAAAATCGACAAGCTTCTGTCGAAACTTGTCGATTTTTGAAGACTAACCCTAATTTTGATACAAATGCACCCCCTTTTGAGGTAAGGGGGTGCAAAGTCATTTTAGGGGGTCCATTTTTAGGTCAAGGGGGTGCAACCGCACTTAATCACCCATCGTCTTAAAAACAGGCGCTCCATTTTCGACAACTACTGAGCCAATAACACCCGTTGCAGTATAAGACAAATCTGCAAGGTTATTGCCGTTGACTTCTATGTTTGCGATGTAGACTTGATAATAAACGGGAAGGTCTTGGGGATCTTTTGACGAAAACGAGGGCGAAGCAGTCGCTACAAACAGATCTACTGAAGGATTGTCGGTAGTTGAAGTATCATAAACAACAATGGATTCCTTTGTGGTTGTATTAAAAACGGATATTATAGAACGGTGTAATCCCGAACCCCATGAAGAAGCAACCAATAAATCGAGATTCCCATCTTCGTCATAATCCCAAGGTACGGCGTTTACAAAACCGTAGCCACCAAAGGACTCACAAATAGAATATACCTCACCATCAATTAGTGCAAGCGAGATGCAGGAATCGCTGAACTTAAAAATCTTGATATCTGTCTGGGTGGCAACAGAAAGCGGGGTAACATTGTAACAATGCTCCTCATCAAGTTTCATCCCAGTAGATAAGCCATCCAGTTCCACCTCGCCAATAATGGACATAAATTCATCTACGGAATCTTTAGTGCATGATGTAGTCATATTGTCGACATTGTTTCCGTTTTTATCTGAATTGTCGGTGTTTGTTTGACAAGCCGCCAAAGAAATCAATACAATTCCAGTTAGAAGCAAGCAGAATAGGCGTTTCATTGCAGATAACCTCCTACTTAATTTATAATTAAAGCATACCATACAAATATGAACTTTTCAACATTTTAACGATTATCGGCTACAATTCAACGATTACCTCTGTAAATCAACGATTATGCCTATGATTTAACGATTTGCTATCTTTCAACGATTTGAAGGACACCTAATTGGATGAATCGTTGCTTTTCCCGTTCATAAGTTAGAAAAATACTGATTTTGGGTATAAAATAACCGTCATTCCGTTGTATCAGAATGACGGTTATTCTTTGGCGGAGACGGCGAGATTCGAACTCGCGTGGGATTGCTCCCTAACTGATTTCGAGTCAGCCCCGTTATGACCACTTCGATACGTCTCCGTATAATCCGCCTTATTATATCAGCGGCACAGGGAAAAATCAAGGCTTTTTTACCATATCCAGCACCTTGCCCATCTGCTTCTGGATCCCATCATAATTCTCCCGGCGATGGGGGCGCAGGCAGGCAGAGCAGTCCTTATATCCCTGCTGGGTATATGTAAATTTACCGCCGCACCGGTCACCCAGGGCATACAGGGGGCAATAGCAGAACAGGCAGCTGAAGGTTTCCGGATCTGCCCCCTGGTGACAAGGGAAATACTCACATTCTTTATGCTGAAAAAAATCGTAATTTGCCATTATTTTCACTCCTATTCACAGTCTGTCCAGGGCATTTCTGCCGGGGGTGGCAGGATAAACTCCATTTTCTCCCGGGTCACCGGATGAAAAAAGCCAAGGCGGTGGGACCACAAGGCGATCTGGCAGTTTTCTTCCCGGGTGCTGTACTTCCGTTCCCCCACCAGGGGCATTCCCCGGGAAGCAAACTGTACCCGGATCTGATGGGTCCTGCCGGTTTCCAGCTTGATCCGTACCCGGCTCATTCCGTTTCTTTCTGCCAATACCCAATACTGCAGCGCCGCAGGCTGGACACCCTTTCCCGGTGCCTCTGCCACCATTGTCATTTTCCTTGCCTTATCCCGGACCAGCAGATCCTCCAGCCGCCCTTCCGGTGCTTCCGGTGTGCCGTGGATCACTGCCAGATACTCCTTTTGGAATTCATTTTCCCGGACCTGCCGGGAAAGCTCTCCGGCGGCAGCGGCTGAGCGAGCCAGCACCATCAGACCACCCACCACCCGGTCTAACCGGTGAACGGTCCGGATCTCAGCCTCCGGCTGTCCCAAAGCTTTCCGCAAAAGCTCCGGCAAGCCACCGGGCTCATCGGTGGACAAAACCCGGGGCGGCTTTACGCACACCAGCAGGCTTTCATCCTGATACACAATACGGATCCCCACTTCTTCCAAGTCTGTCCCCCCTCTTTTTACAGCATATACAGTATACCACAGTCCTTTCCTTTCTTCAAGCAAAAACAAAATGCCAAGAATTTAATATAAATAAATGAATTTTTTGATAGAAATTTGCTTATCTATCCGTTATAATCAAGATATCGTAATAACCCGGAAAACCACAAATATTCAAAAAAAGGAGTTTGCATATGTTCACCATCAACAAAGTTCGTGCAGATCACGTCATTGATTTTGCCGCAGAAGAGCTGAAAAAGTACCTCTGGATGATGATGCCGGAAAGCGGTAACACCCCCATCACCCTGGACCCCAATGCCACAGAAGGCTTCCGTCTGGGTCTTTTGGAAGACTTCGGTCTGCCCAACGAGGCTGAGAATGTGAAGCTGGATGACGTGGTACATATCGACACCGATGAAAAAGGCGGCATCCTTGCCGGCTCCAACCCCAGAAGTGTCCTGTTCGCCGTTTACCGCTACCTGCGTCTGAACGGCTGCCGCTGGCTTTTTGCCGGCTCCGACGGTGAGTACATCCCCCGCCAGGCAGTCACTGCCCAGAAGTATCACAAGATGGCTGACCACCGGTTCCGTGGTCACACCACCGAAGGTGACCCCAGCTTCGAGCAGGTGCTGGATTACATTGACTTCCACGCAAAGCAGGAATTAAACTTCTACGGTCCTATGGGCATCCACACCTATCACTACCGTTACTATAACCACGACCGCAATGATATGAACCGGGATCCGGAGCCTGTCAGCGCTTCCCTGGTGGATCAATGGAAGGGTATGTTCCTGGCAGAGCTGACCAAGCGTGGTATGTTCCTGAAGGACGGTGAGCACGGTCAGGTGGCACAGACCCTGGGCATCCAGCCCTACGAGCGTGCCACCTATAAGAAGGGCGAAAAGGTCCTCACCGAGGAGCAGAAGTCCAAGGTGGCAATGATCGGCGGCAAGCGTGATCTGTTCCGTAAGGATATTTACTACACCAATCTCTGCCTGTCCCGTCCGGAGCTCCGGACCCGTTATGTGCAGATCCTGGCAGACTTTGCTGAGCAGAATCAGCACATTGACCTCATTGGGCTGTCCTTTGCCGACGGCAACCACAACCACTGCGAGTGTGAAGCTTGCCGTGGTCGCCGTCCCTCTGAGTATCTGGTGATGATCGCCAACGAGCTGGACGAGGAGCTGACCCGCCGGGGTGTAAATACTATGTTTAACTTCAGCACCTACGTGGATATGATGTTCGCTCCCCAGCAGGAGAAGATCAAGAACCCCGATCGTTTCTACATCCAGTTCACCCCCATTTCCCGTTCCTACACCGGCAGTATCACCAAAGACACCGTATTCCCTGAGCCGGGTAAGTACCACGAGCGGAATGTATGGGACGCTCCCAAGGCAATTGAGGACTGTGCTGCTCACCTGCTGGCTTGGCGGAAGGTATTCCCCGGTCCCTGCTACGGCTATGAGTATCACTTCTGGCGTGCCCAGTACCGGGATCCCGGTCTGATGGACATTTCCCGCCGGATCTATGAGGATGTCCTGTCTTTGAAGCTGATGGATATGCAGGGCTACCTGGAGGACGGCTCCAACAAGAGCTTCTTCCCCCACGGCTTCCACGGTCACATCTATGCCGAAGCACTGATGGACAGAGAATGTGATTACGATGCTGTAATGGAAGATTACTTCTTCCACCTCTACGGTAAGGACTGGAAGCAGGTCAAGGCATATATGGAAGGCATTTCCAACGCCTTCGGCGAAAAGTATATGGCTGGCGAAGACAGCGCTGATGCCACTAAGGGCACCCACTACAACCCCGCCCGGGCATTGGAGCTGGAGAAGGTCTACGAGCTGGCAGCCATGGCAAGAGAGATGGCTAAAAAGCATAAGTCTATGCCCACCCGTCCTCAGACTGTGGCATACCGCCTGTTGGGCCGCCACGCAGAGTACTGCGAGCGTCTGGCAGATGTATTCATTGCCAAGAGCAAAGGTTATGATAAGCTGGCAGTGGAGAAGATGCGTCAGTTCATCGCCGACTACGGCAAGCACGAATACGAGCTGGAGCGTTATCTGGACTGGGGTCTGGCTGCCCGTACTCTGGAAGTGGTTGCCAACCAGATGCCCAAGATCGAATTCTGATAAGTGTAGGGACACCCGGCCCCGGGTGTCCGCTACTCAAAAAATACATTTACAGGAGGTTTCAAGCTATGTATGTTATCAATAAGATCCGGGCAGATCATGTTGTGGATTTTGCTGCGGAAGAGCTGAAAAAGTATCTGTTTATGATGATGCCGGAATGCAGCGACATTGCCATAAATCTTGACCCCAACGCTACCGAGGGCTTCCGTTTGGGTTTACTGGAGGACTTTGGTCTTCCCAACGAAGCAGAAGACAAGGAAATGGACGACGTGATCCATATTGACACCGACGAAAAGGGCGGTATCCTTGCCGGCTCCAACCCCAGAAGTGTCCTGTTTGCCGTGTACCGCTTCCTGCGTCTCAACGGCTGCCGCTGGCTTTTCCCCGGTGTGGACGGTGAGCATATCCCCCGTCAGCCTGTCACCGCCCAGAAGTATCATAAGATGGCAGATCACCGGCACCGTGGCTACACCATCGAGGGTGACCCCAGTGTGGAGCAGGTGCTGGATTACATCGACTTCCACGCAAAGAAGGAGCTGAATGTATTCGCTCCCACCGGTATCCACACCTATCACTACCGCTATTATAACCACGACCGGAACACCATGAACCGGGATCCGGAGCCTGTCACACCCTCTTTGATTGACCAGTGGGAAGGTCTGTTCGTTTCCGAAGGTCGCAAGCGTGGTCTGCGGGTGAGCCGTGGCAATGCCCACGGTGCCGTTCCTGCCGCCATCGGTCTGAATCCCCATGACCGTGCAGCCTATAAGACCGGTGAAAAGGTCATACCTGAAGAGATCAAGCCCAAGCTGGCTATGATAGGTGGCAAGCGTGATCTGTTCCGGAAGGATATTTACTACACAAACCTGTGCCTGTCCCAGCCGGATGTGCGTAAGGCAATGGTGGACTATTTGGCAGATACCGCTCAAAAAAGCCGTGCCAAGAGTGTTCCCCTGCCCTTTGCCGACGGCAACCATAACCACTGCGAGTGTGAAGAGTGCAGCAAGCTCCTGCCCTCTGACTGGCTGGTTATGATGGGCAACGAGTTGGACGAGGAGCTGAACCGCAGAGGTCTTACCGATACAAAGATCCACTTCAGCACCTATGTGGACAAGATGTTTGCCCCCATCCGGGAGCGCTTCAAGAACCCCCAGCGGTTCACCATCGGCTTCACCCCCATCACCCGTTCCTACACCAGCAGCATCACAGAGAACTCCGTGATTCCCGAGCCGCTGCCCTATATTGCCCGGAACGTATGGGATCCTCCCAAGACGATGGAGGATTGCGTGGCGCACCTGATGGCATGGCGCAAGCAGTTTGACGGTCCCTGCACCACCTTCGAATATCACTTCTGGCGTGCCCAGATCCGTGACCCGGGTCTGATGGACATTTCCCGCCGGATCTACGAGGACGTTCTGGCATTTAAGCTTTTAAAGATCGAGGGTATTACCGAAGACGGCTCCAACAAGCACTTCTTCCCCCACGGCTTCCATCATCACATCTATGCCGAAGTTCTGATGGATCGGGATTGTGACTACGAAGCTGTAATGGAAGACTACTTCTTCCATCTTTACGGTAAGGACTGGAAGCAGGTCAAAGCTTACCTCACCGGCATTTCCAATGCCTTCGGTGAAAAGTATATGGCTGGCGAAGACAGTGCCGACGAAGCCAAGGGCACCCACTATAACCCCGCCCGGGTGGCAGAGCTGAACAAGGTGGCAGAGCTGGCTGCTGAAGCAAGAGCACTTGCCAAAAAGCATAAGACAATGCCCACCCGTGCCCAGACTGTGGCTTACCGCCTACTGGAGCGCCACGCAGAGTACTGTGAGAAGCTGGCAGAGGTATTCATTGCCAAGTGCCAGGGCTTCGACAAGCTGGCAGTGGAGAAGATGGCTGCTTTCGCCGCCGACTTCGGCAGACACGATTACGAGCTGGAGCGCTATATGGACTTTGGTCTGGCGATCCGTACACTGGAAGTGGTTGCCAACCAGATGCCCAAGATCGAATTTTGATAAGAATATCACAGACCCCCTCCCCGATACCCGACGAAGGGGGTCTGAATAAACTTTTGGAGGTTTATGCAATGTTCAAAATTTACAAACTCCGGGCAGATCATGTATTGGACTTTGCCGCAGAGGAGCTGAAAAAATACATCCGTATGATGATGCCGGAATGCGGTGACATTCCCATTGTGTATGCACCGGAGGCAAAGGACGGCTTCCGGCTGGGACTGTTGGAGGACTTCGGTCTGCCCAGTGAAGCGGAAGATCCGGTATTTGACGATGTTGTACACATCGACACCGATGAAAAGGGCGGTATTCTGGCAGGCTCCAATCCCAGAAGCGTCCTGTTTGCCGTGTACCGTTTCCTGAAGCTTAACGGCTGCCGGTGGCTCTTTGCCGGTCGTGACGGTGAGTTTATTCCCCGTCAGCCCATCACCAGACAAAGCTACCACAAGCTGGCTGACCACCGTTTCCGTGGTCACACCACCGAGGGCGACCCCAGCTTCTCCCAGGTAATGGATTATATCGACTACCACGCAAAGCAGGAATTAAACTTCTATGCTCTGTTGGGTATCCATACCTATCACTACCGCCACTACAGACGGGATCAGAACAACACCCGGCGGATCCCGGAGCCGATCGGTGCTTCTGAGATCGACCAGTGGAAAATGCACTTTGAATCTGAGCTGCAGAAGCGTGGCATTTTCCTGGCAGACGGCAACCACGAGCTGCTGCAGGAAACTGTTGGCTTAAATCCGGCAGACCGTGCTGCCTATAAAAAAGGCGAAAAAACAGTTCCCCCGGAGGTGATCCCCTACCTGGCAGAACTGAAGGGAGAACGGAAGCTGTTCCGGAACGATACCTATTTTACCAATATGTGTATGTCCCGGGCAGACTGGCGGAAAACCTTCGTAACCATGCTGGCAGACTTTGCCGAAGCCAATCCCCAGCTTGCCTTCGTCCGGGTCCCTCTGGCAGACGGCAACCACAACCATTGCGAATGTGCAGAGTGCCGTAAGCTCCGCCCCAGTGACTATATGGTTATGATCCTCAACGAGCTGGACGAGGAAGCTACCCGCCGGGGTCTTTCCACCAAATTCAGCTTCAGCACCTATGTGGATCAGATGTTCCCCCCGATACAGGAAAAGATCAAAAATCCGGACCGTTTCCTGATCCAGTATTCCCCCATTACCCGGTCCTACACCGGCAGTATTACCAAGGACAGCGTCATTCCCCCCATTGGTAAGTATGAACGCAATGTTTGGGATCCCCCCAAGTCCACCGAAGAATGCGCTTCCTATCTTCACGCATGGCGGGAATCCTTCACCGGCTCCTGCTTCACCTTTGAGTACCACTTCTGGCGCGCCCAGTACCGGGATCCGGGTCTGATGGACATCACCCGCCGGATCTACGAGGATGTTCTGTCCCTGAAGTATCTGGACAGTGAAGGCTACCTGGAGGACGGCTCCAACATCAGCTTCTTCCCTAACGGTCTGCACGGCTATATCTATTCCGAAACTCTGGTAAACAAGAACTGCGACTACGAAGCCGAAATGGATGATTACCTGTCCCATATGTACGGCAAGGACTATAAGCAGGTAAAAGCCTATCTACGGGCAGTATCCGATGCCTTTGGAGAAAAATATATGGCTGGCGAAGACAGTGCCGATGAAGCCAAAGGCACCCACTACAACCCCGCCCGGGCTTCCTCCCTGGAATCTGTTTTCGAGCTGGCGGCTGTGGCACGGGATCTTGCCAAGAAACACCGGACAATGCCCAACCGTCCCCAGACGGTAGCTTACCGGATCCTGGAGCGTCACGCAGAATACTGCGAGCGTCTGGCAGATGTATTTATTGCAAAGTGCAAAGGCTATGATAAGCTGGCAGTGGCAAAAATGAAGACCTTTATTTCCGATTACGGTGCTTATGAAATCGAGCTGGAGCCGTATCTGGACTTTGCTTTGGCAATGCGTACCCTGGCAGTGGTGGCAAACCAAATGCCCGCCATCGAATTCTAACAAAATACACGGGTGTCTCAAATTAACTGAGATACCCGTGTTTATTTCTTTCGTAACAAGGCTGCACCGTATTCTTTCAGCCATTTTCTGTGTGCTTTATAGTCAGGACACACCTTTGCAACCAGTTCCCAAAAGGCTTTGGAGTGGTTCATTTCCTTCCGGTGACACAATTCGTGAACCACCACATAGTCCAAAACCTCCGGCGGTGCCAAAAGGAGCAGACAGTTAAAGTTGAGATTCCCCTTGCCGCTGCAGCTGCCCCAACGGGTCCTTTGCCATCTTACGGTGATCTTCTCCCAAGTCACACCCACAATCGGAGCAAAATAATTGACCCGTTCCCAAAACACTTCCTTTGCCTGCCGGTGCAGTCGCGCCTTTTCTTCCTCCATCAATTGAGCTCCGGGATCTGCCTGCAGCTTTTCCAAATGCTTTTGGATCCACAAGGATTTACTTTGGACAAAGGCATCCACCTGCCCTTTTTGCATATGCAGCGGACACCGCACCAGCACCTGCCCCTGGAGTGTGATCTGTAAAGACACCGTTTTCCGTCTGCTGCGGATCAGCTGATACCCTATCACCGGCTACACCTCCATCCAATAAAAAAGCGGTCCTTTTCAGGACCAACCAACAGATTTATTATAACAAACCCAAATTCCCCTTGTCAATTATTTTTCAGACCCAATCATCAATTTCTGTATTATGCACGAATAGAATATGTGCATTTTGTACAACTTTACATATTGCATTTTTCAGTTTTTTGTGATATCTTATAGACACAAAGAGGTGATACCAATGTACAGGTAAAACTCCTGAAGGCTCAAACCTCCGATCCCCGCAAACAGTCCAAGTTCATATAGATCGTGTCCAAAATTCGTAAAGTTAACAAATGGCAAAAGAAAAGGCTGATTCAGCAAGAAGTTATTCACCTGGGTCAAACTGAGAGATTTATCCAATATAAAAACCGGACTGAAGGATTGGACAAACAACGAGCCTGCAAAAGACCATCTTGATCAGAACTCCCCGACACATAAGCGCTTCCCGCTGAAGGGAAAATGCAAGAATGAATGAAGTGGTTTAGAGCGGAATGTCAGAAAAAAGATGGTTGCAAACTATAGAAAGCGAGGTTAACCAATGATGTTAGATATCAAGAGTGAAGAGAAATGACCCTTGATCGGCAGCGAAAATGAAAAAGCCGGTCAAGGGTCATTTCTTTTTATTGCACAATTTCTGATTTATGATACAATACCACCTAAGGTGGTGTTTTTTTATGAACATTTATGAAGGCAGACCGGCAGACTGCACCGGTCGTTTGGACAAAGAGATCCGGTGCTATGACCTGCTGGATTCCCTGCAGCTGCGCTATCAGCGGGTAGATCACCCGGCGGCGATGACTATGGATGCCTGCGCTGCCCCGGATGAAGCTTTGGGCGGCATTATTTGCAAGAATTTAATGCTGTGTAACCGCCAATGTACCGATTTTTATCTTCTTTTGATGCCCGGGGACAAGCCTTTTAAGACTAAGGAGCTTTCCCGGCAGATCGGTTCTTCCCGGCTCTCCTTTGCAGATGGCGGCTATATGGAGCAGCTTCTGGACATCACTCCCGGCTCATTGAGCGTAATGGGACTGATGAATGATCCTGAAAACCGGGTGCAACTGCTTATCGATGAAGATCTGCTGACCTGGGAAGCCATCGGCTTCCACCCCTGTATCAACACATCCACGCTTCGTATTCAGACCCGGGATCTTATCAACACGCTCCTGCCGGCAATGGGACATACTCCCCGGATCATCCATCTGGACTACCCGGAAGCATCCGGTTAAAACCGCACAAACCACTTGGCAGCCTTGGTTGCGACCTTGTACACAGGTCCCTCCAGGGCATTTTTCGCTTCCTGTAAATGCTGACGGATAGGCAATCCCTGGGGGCAATGCTGCTCACACTTGCCGCAGCCGATGCAGTTGGAGGCGGCAGCAGAGTTTTTCCGTAATGTTGTACACATAAAATACTCCCGCAGCCCCGAGAACCAGCCCTCCTGGTACTTCCGGTTATAAGCGGCAAAGGTGCCGGGAATATCCACGCCCCTGGGGCAGGGCATACAGTAAGCGCAGCCGGTGCAGCCTACCTTCACATTGGCATTGATGGACTTCACCACCTGCTGCAGAAGCTGCTGTTCCTCCGGTGTCATAGCACCGGGCAGCGTTTCCCCGGCAGTACGGATATTTTCCTCCACCATTTCCAGGGTATTCATTCCCGAAAGCACCACCGTTACCTCCGGCTGATCCCAAAGCCAGCGGAATGCCCACTGGGCAGGTGTCCGCTTTTGGGGATAGGCTGCCATCTGCTTTTTTGCTTCCTCCGGCAGCTGATCCACCAGCTTGCCGCCCCGGAGGGGTTCCATAATGATCACCGGCAGACCTTTTCCGTGGGCATACTGCAGCCCCCGCCTTCCTGCCTGGGAATGCTCGTCCAGATAATTATACTGGATCTGGCAAAAATCCCAGTCATAAGCATCCACCAGGGCGCAGAAGGTATCTGTATTACCGTGGTAGGAAAAACCCACCTGCCGGATCGCGCCGCTGGCTTTCTTCTCTTTCAGCCATTCCCGGATGCCCAATGCCTCCAGCCGGTTCCAGGTGGCAGTATCCGTAAGCATATGCATCAGATAATAATCCACATGATCCGTCTGCAGCCGCCGCAGCTCTTCGGCAAACAGTTGATCCAGCTTCTCACGGCTTTTAATAAGATAATGGGGCAGCTTGGTGGCAATGTACAACTGCTCCCGGATCCCGTTTTTTGCAAGAATTTCCCCAATGGCAGCCTCGCTGCCGGGATATATGTAGGCAGTATCATAATAATTCACGCCACCCCGGAAGGCAGCCATCAGCTGCTCCTCCGCCAAGGTCATATCGATCTTTCCCTGCTTCCGCTGAAACCGCATACAACCAAAGCCCAAAACCGATACCTTATTTCCGTATTTATCCAAACGGTACTGCATAACCATTCCTCCAAAAAAGAAATTGGGCGGTCGCCCAATATATTCACTATAACAAAACCCTTTATGGTTGTCAATACTTTTTGTGCATTATGCGCATTTTCTTCCCTTTGCACAAGAGAAAGTAGTGTATTTTGTACAACATTCCCTATTGCTTTTTCGGTTTTTCTGTGTTACTATACAGTCAGAAAGGGTGATACCAATGTACAGGTGAAATACCTAAGATCTTCCGGAGGAAGATCACAGACTGAAGAAAGCGAGGTAACCATTGATGATAGAGCCCAAGAATTCAGCGAAGTGACCCTTGACTGTTCGGTGTAAAAGCAGTCAAGGGTCACTTTATTTTTATAATGTCAGCACCCTGCCGGTGGACAGATACTCCAGTCTGTCTGCCATTATTTTTTTCATCGTGTCATACTGGGCAAGACCGGTGCAATGGCCGGTATAATAGATGCAATCGATTGCCAGCAGTTTTTCTGCCGCCCCGGTGACCATAGGGCTGTCCGGCGCCTCCTTCATAAAGTGGAAGCCACCCACCAGTACATCCGGGCGGAAATACTCTGCAATATTTAAAATTCCCCGGTGGGAGCAGCCGCTGATAAGGATCCGCTTTCCGGCTTCCTCCACCAGCAAATACTGCTCGTGATAAAACTTGTCAGGATCGTACAGATCCCCCTGCCGCCGGGTCAAGCCGGCACAGTCGATGGGATACTTCTCCGGAATTCTGTCCCCGGAGATCAAAGTAAGTCCCTCCCCCAGCTGCGTGATACCTTCCGCAAATACCAGACGGCTGCTTGCCTTCAGTCCACAGGATAAACCGATATTCTCCCCGGCAGCGTTGTAGAATTCCCCCATCGCACCGGGCGTCAGATACAAAGGCGCTACAGCGTTGGCTGCCAAAAAGGGTTCCATACCGCCGCTGTGATCCTTATGCCCGTGGGATAAGATCGCCGTATCCACCTGAGAAAGATCCACCCCCAGTGCAACGGCATTGTCCATAAAAGCACCGCTTTCACCTGCGTCAAAGAGGAGCTTCCGGTCTCCTACCTCCAGATATATACTCAAACCGTGCTCTGCCCTAAGGGTATCCCGGCAGGATTCATTTTCGATCAATGTCACAAGTTTCATTTACAATCATCTGTCCTTCACGATTGCGCACACTGTTCCGTCTCTTTGATATATGCTGCCAGCTTATCGGGGAAATTAACAGTCATACCGTCTGCCATAGAATCGTAGACCTGACGCATCAGCGTTTCGTCCCTTACACCCCAGGCGCGCACATTAAAGCCCTCTCTGTGCCAGAAAGCAACATTTTCCGGTGTCACCTGGGCAGCGTTGGGACAGATCTCCTCAGCACCGATCTGCTTCAGGAAAGCGATCGTATCCTCTGTTACCTCCTTGCACAGAAGTCCAATGTGCAGTTCCGGGGCATATTCCTTGATTGCCTGGATACATTCCCCTTTGAAGGAGGTGACAATCACCTTTCCCGTAACAGAATACTTCCGGAGCAGGTCGGCAATTTGCGGTTCAATGCCTGCCTGCTTTATTTCAATGGCAAAGGTCATATCACGGAACGCAAACTGCTGCAGGAAATCTTCCAATGTAACGATCTTGTCCGTCAAACCCTCCTTTTCCAGGGTGAATTGCTTCAGCTCCTCCAGCGTGCAGTCAGATACCCGCTTTTCCACACCGGTAAGACGGGTAAGGGTATCATCGTGGAACAATACCAGCGTTCCGTCTTTGGTCATTTGAACATCCGTTTCAATGCCGTTTGCGCCCATATATATACCGGTATAAAATGCCAATAATGTATTTTCGGGGGTATATGCGCTGGCACCTCTGTGGGCATAGTTGACAAACAAGGCTCTGCTGTCCTCCAGGATCACTGCCCTGGCTTTTTCTTCACATTGGTTCAAAAAAGGTACCCATTTCGTATCATCAATAAAGGGATTGGTATCGGAAACCAGCATCTGTTCATATTTCTGCTTGGTTTGATTGTTCCAGGTGTGATTTCCCAAGAAGATATCCACATGCTCCTGCTTCAGTCGTTCAATGGTCTTGAAGTAAAGTCCTCTGTTCAGCCAGGAGCACTTATATTTATTCAGAAAATTCTTTTTCAGTTGGTTGGTACCGGCTCCGCCAAACATACCGGCACGGTATGTCTTTCCATCGATCTCCACATCGAAAAAGAAGGAAAATGTTCCTTCCGTATGACCCGGTGTGGCAATACACAGAATATTTGTGTTGCCCAGGCTGATCACCTGACCGTCCTGATAATACTCGTCCGGTGTCCAGCCTTTAATATATTTTACATCGTCCTTGCCGAGAAATGTTTTGGCATTGGTGAGCTTAAGAATTTTGGGTGTGCCGTATGTGTGGTCATAGTGTCCGTGGGAATGCAGAATGTATTTTACATCACGGATATCAAAGCCCAAAGCAGCAACAGACTCTGCCACCACATCCGCGGTTTCCTCGTAACCGGTGTCGATCAATATCAGTCCATCACCGGTATCAATGAGATGGGAAGAAGCTTTATAGGTTCCCACAAAATAAATATTTCCGGCAAGACGAAAAGGTGTCATATCTCCTAACATTGTAATTCTCCTTATCAATAATTATTCCTTATTATACCACCTGGAAACAAAAAAGTAAAGGGATGTCGGTTTCCTGATAATTGAACCAACGGAAGGACACATACGGATCCTATCAAAAATTTGTGTAGGGAATGCATTTATGCATTCCGCGGAACGGATTAATCCGTTCCCTACATTTATTATTTCTTATTTATTCTATTTCAACTGCATAAAAAATGAGAGCCAGGAAAAATTCCTGACTCTCTCGTGTTCGCGTTACCTATCTTCCCGGGGGAGCGACCCAAGCGCCGCCGGTGGCGGAGTAAGCGCGGGGAGCGAGTGGCAGCGGTCTATATTTTCAAGGCGGCTTTGAAAAATATAGGGCACCGCAAACCGGGCCGCCCCCCTCCAACGCAGATCCTCCGGTCAGGCACAAACCGAGTCCTGCCGACCCGACCAGAAGGAAAGCCTTGC
>JAZQHW010000008.1:0-5706 GCA_045540795.1 Faecousia sp.
TTTCTGGAGTGTTCTTTTGGTCATTGCCTTTAAGATCTGCTTAATGAGTATGCGGGTCGATCCCGCCGCCCTGGACCGGCAGCTGACTGCCACAAACTGCAACCATCGCCGTGGACTCCCCTTCCACAAAATGCTTCTGGAAGGCAACCTGCCTTTGACCATTGGCGGCGGTATCGGTCAGTCCCGTCTGTGTATGCTCCTTATTGGCTGCGCCCACATTGGTGAAGTGCAGACCAGTCTGTGGGACGAGGATACTCTCCGCATCTGCAAAGAAAACAATATTCCTCTTCTGTAACACTGCAAAAACGGCTATCTCTTGTGAAGATAGCCGTTTTCTTTTTTATTGTGCCTGTTTGGTTGCTGTCAGCATTGACACGAATTCTTCCACCAGCTTTTCACCGGTTCCCTGAGCAAAATAACAGCAATAGGATTCGTAGCTATTAAAGTCAAAGGCATCGGTGGATGCGATATAGTTAAGGGATCCCTCAGAACAAGTAACGATAAACGTATTCTCATAAGGAGACTGTTTCTTGATGTCTGTACCATGATGACCGAACATCTCGTACGGTGCAAAAACGAAGGACAAATCACCCACAGCCAAAGTTCGCAGATCCATGCTCATTGTATCTTCTGTCTTGGAACGGATCACCGTCCAGCTTGCTTCCAAATACGTGACAAACCCGTATTTCTCCATAGCCGCCTGTACTTCCGGAGCATTGTTACCGTACTGCTCCCGGAGGAGTCCTACCTCCTGCGCCCCCACCAGCTTATCCATATTTTTCTTGTTGGTAGGTCCGGTAAAGGTCTTGGTTGTCAGCTTCACTGAGTCGCCCTCTACCTTTTTCAAAGTAGGCAGTGCAGAAACTGCATACTCACCCAATACCTCACCGTACTTACGGTAATCCTCGCCGTAGGGTGATTTTCCCGGGATCAAACTGTCCGGTGCCTGATTTCCGGAAGCGCCCTGGAAGAAGGCTACCAACGCACCGGTTTTGGCTTCCACATAATCTCTTGTCGGAGCGGGATAGTCTGCAGAGATCTCTAACCCGCCTTCATTGATAGTAGCATGGGAGGGGAAGCTCAACAACACAATATCCTTTTTATTCTCAGCTGACCGGGCAAATTTTACGATCTGCAGTTCTTGGTCCGCTTCCCGGTAATGATCCGTAATACCAGGGTTTGTACGGTCATTGGTGGGTGTACCGTCTGCCAAAACATAATGGCGGACAAAGGTCAGATCCTGTGTCTGTACACCACCGGCATATATTTCTGCAGCGGATCGGTCAGAAAGTGCTGTCTGGGCAGCCTTGACCGCTGCATCACTAAACTTCTTTCTTTGTGCTTCTACACCTTCCCAATTATAACGAAGGGCAGTTGCCGCGTGGGTATGAGTTGCATTGATCAAAATATTCTCTTGGGGAACGCCGGTGGCGCTGCTGATCTCCGCCTTAGCTACATCCGCAAAGTTATCTGTAGTAACTTTTTGGTCGATGGTATAGATCAAAACTGTATCATCCCCATTGGTAATTGCAATACAAGTAACAAACAGATAATCCAACATACCGGTGGAAATCCGGTTCTTCCAGTCTCCGCCCTGAAGTGGTACCGGATCACTGGGGGAGAAATTCTCCTTACCAAAACCAACCTGCAAACCAGCCGCCGCAGGAGCATCCTCTTCCCCTTTACCGGAGCCAGCGCAACCGAACATACTCAAAAGCGTTATTATTGCAAGCAAGCTACAGATCCATTTTTTCATTATGCATCGCCCTTTCCATAATTATTTCGTTTTAATTATAACATAGCTTTTGCAGCCTTGTATGTTTAATTTCCGCAACGAATATGTTCAGCTTTTTTATATCATTGCTTTTCCCTGCTCATTTCGTTATAATATCATTAAGCGTAAAGAAAGGTGGAATAATTATGACATTTCAGCAACTGCAGTATCTTTTGGAAGTCAGCCGCAGCGGTTCTGTTACGAAAGCTGCAAAAAAGCTGTTTGTGTCCTATTCCAGCGTCAGCATTTCCATTAGCAATCTGGAAAAAGAACTGGGATATTCCCTGTTTACCCGCACACAAAACGGGCTGATCCCCACCGTCCGGGGTGAGAAAGTCTTGGAGTACGCCAACCTCATCTGCCAGGCATTTGATCAGATCAATGCCGTCAAACAGGAAACCAAACGAACGATACGGATCAGCTGCGGAGATAATCCCATTTTCGCCCGTGCCTACGCCCGTTTAATCGAAGAAAACATAAACAATACGGATGTAAATTTTGTATTGACTGCCGCTTCAGACAATGTTAAAAAACTAATACTGAACGATGTCCATCTCTGCTTACGAATGCAACTGGATTTTTCTATGGGTTACTGGGACCGTCAGTTGAAGGCGAATCAACTTCACCGGGAAATCTTGAGAATCATTCCTGCAGCTATACAAGTAGGACAATCCCACAGGCTTTACAATGCTGAAAAAATACTTCCTCACGAGTTGGGTAACGATCCCTTTTTAGATGATCCTGTCAATCCCGTAACAAAAAGCAGTCTGTTTAATGGTGCCATCTATGTAGATCCTTCCAAAGTTCTGTACGCAAGAGGTATTAACACCCGCAATGAATTGGTTGCCCGGGGACTTGCTTACGCCCTTTGTTCTATGCCGCCGAAAAATCCGCAAAAAAATTCTCCGTTTCGATACATTCCATTGGAAGGTGTCAACTATCATTTATTGGCGATCACTAACCCCAGCCAGCCAATCCAGCCGGAGATTTCCCGTTTCTTAACATTACTGCGCGAAGAACTGGACAATGCCTATTCCCAATAACGAAATCGCAAATTGTCAATATTTGACAGTTTGCGGTTTTTTCTATTTGCATAGTCAACCGCTACATTGGCAATCCTAAATTTGAAAGGAGATGCAAATTATGATTGAGCAGGATACCATCAAGCTATTACGTGAGTGTGATGCCGGCATTAAAATGGGAATTGCTTCCATTGACGATGTTCTACCCCATGTCCGTTCTGATGCATTGAGCAAGCTTCTCATTCAGTGCCGTGAAGAACACGAAAAGCTTCAAACCGAGATTCAAACCGGTTTGGACGATTTTCAGGACGAGGGAAAAAATCCCAACCCCATTGCAAAGGGGATGTCCTGGATGAAGACCAATATGAAGCTGTCTATGGAGGAATCCGATGCTACCATTGCTGACCTGATGACTGACGGCTGCAATATGGGTGTGAAATCCTTAAGCCGATATCTGAATCAGTACAAAGCGGCAGATGAGGTTTCCAAAGATATTGCCAAGCGATTGATCCATCTGGAGCAGCAGCTGGCAAACGATATCCGTTGCTATTTATAAAAGTAAGCGGTTGCATAAAAATGCAGCCGCTTACTTCTATTTTCTATTGGAAGGCTTATACACGATCATTGCCAAAATCAAGCCGCAAACACCGGACACCAGCTTTGCCACAATCATTGCAGCAATATAACTTGCGTCCCAAGCCATTGTAAAGGCAAGATGTGCACCAAATACAAAAGAGCCGCCCACCGCAAAGGCTGAATTCAAAACAACGCCTCTGCTATCCATACGGTCGATCAGGGAAAAGCTTGCAGAATTACTTACAACCGTGCTTAGAAATCCCATTGCACCGTCAGCACCGATTTTTAAGAAGTTACCCAGTTTTGTCAAAGGACGAGCCAGGATTTTTGCAATTACATACATCAAAGGGAATGCACCGGACAAAACGATAGCTGCATTCACACAGATATCCGCACCTTCCGAAAAATCCGCAAGTCCGGGAACCAATTCAATTCCTGCCAAAGTTTTCAGCACGCCCAACATCAAGCCAACAGTAATAATGCCCCGGATCACCAAACCCAGCAAAGAAAACAGTTTCACTGTGATTTTAGGCAGCAGTAGCAATCCGCAGACGACCACCGCCGAAAACAGAACCAACGGCAGCAGATCTGCCAGCAACAATCCAACAGGAAGCTTCACCATCAATCCACCGACAAAACAACCTACAGGAATGGTCACAATACCACACAACAGTCCAAAGAATAGCTCCGGATGCTTTTCCTCCCGGACACATCCCATCGCATAAGGAATCGTGTAAGAAACAGTACAGCCCAACATTGTAGACACTACCAAGCCGTTAAACAATCCCAGCTCTGCATTCCGTGCCATTTGTACTGCCAAAGGCGCACCGCCCATATCGTTTGCCAATAGAGAAACCGGAATAATGGAAGGATCCAAACCAAAGCTGCTGTACAATGCCTGACTGACCGGCTCTAAAAGCTTGGCGAGCAAAGGAGAAAGCACGATCATACCAATGGTGGTAAGGGCAGTATTGCCCAGAAGCATAAAGCCCCGTTCAAATTCCTTTCCGATTCCGAAATGGTTCCCAAAGATTCGATCCAAAGCACCCAAAGCAGAAAAAGCCAGCATAATCATTGTCAAAATATTCATATGCATTTATATTCCCTCCGGTACAAAACCATTCTCTGTCAGCATATAAACTCCCCGGAAGCCGCAGCTACGCAGATACTCCTCTGCTTCTGTAAACCAATGATCCAAATACGCACCGTTATGACAATCTGAAGTAATCACTGCGCCAAACCCCAACCGTTGCAACTCCTTTAACAGGTTTGCCGCGGGATAAGGCGCTGTCCGGTATCCCCGGGCAATTCCGCCGGTATTCAGTTCAAATAACGGTATCTTACCTTGCAACGCTTCCATTGCGCCAATGGCAAGATCCAGATATACCTTATCATTCATATCCAAAAAGCGCAACGCTTCAATATTCTTTGTAAAAATATCAAAATGACCGATGATATCAAATTCTCTTCCCTCTCCCGGCTGAGCAAGCGTCTCAAAATACGCTTTGGCAAATGCCATACCGTCACCGGAAAAATAGGTATTTAAAATCGACTTTACCGTTTCTGCTGAACGATCGAAGCCAACCATTTCCTGACCTACTTTCAAATAATGCACCGAGCCGATGAGATAGTCATAACCGGTTAGATCGGACTCACAGCAGTAATCCACTTCCAGTCCAAGAAAGATATCCAGCTGTCCACGGTACTTATCTTTAAGTTGTAAAACTTCCCGTTTATACTGTTCTGTGGCGGCATCTGTCACATGGGCATAAATGCTATAGGGATTGGTGGAATGTCCGGAAAAGCCCAAACCGGTAAACCCTTTCTCTAAGGCAATCTGCACCATTTCCTCCGGAGTGTCAATACCGTCACACCAGGTAGTATGGGTATGTAAATTCTGCTTTTGCTTCATTTCGATCACCACTTTTCAAGTACTAACGCCATTATACTCCCACTCCATTCAAAATGCAACCGACAAAGCCCTTATTGCAGATTATAAAGCGGAAAATTTTATCTGGAAATTAAAAAGAACTTCTTGACACCGGGAAAGCTTAGTGCTATAATAAATCCCGCTATGGTGCTCAGGCACCTTTGACTTATGGGCCCTTAGCTCAGTTGGTTAGAGCCTCCGGCTCATAACCGGATAGTCCCGGGTTCGAATCCCTGAGGGCCCACCACACAAATTAAGGCGCCCGCCTTTTATATATAGGGGTATAGCTCAATTGGTAGAGCGGCGGTCTCCAAAACCGTAGGCTCAGGGTTCAAGTCCTTGTGCCCCTGCCAAGAAACAGTCAGTAAATCTTACGATTACTGACTGTTTTCTTTTGTTTTCCG
>JAZQHW010000009.1:0-5677 GCA_045540795.1 Faecousia sp.
CATTCACTGCACCTCCTATCCGAAATTATCGATCAGTCACGCCTCAAAACAGGCGCATAGATATGATAGCAGAGATTGAAGAAAAAAGCAAGTCTTTTTTTACATTTTTTTTAGTTTTTTCAATTTAATGTTGCTATTCCTATTTTTTGCAGGTATAATAAGGCTAAATTAGGAACAGAAGGTGAGCTTGTATGTTTGATTTTCATAGTGTACCCCTTTCAACTCTGGTGGAGGAGTTTAATTTAGACATTGCTTATGCTGCAACAGACTATGAAAAGATCCGTCTGACGGTGGAAGATGTTGCCCGCCCCGGTTTGCAGATCGCAGGGTACTATGATCACTTTGAGCCAATGCGCTTGCAGGTTATCGGTAATGTGGAGGTCAGTTACCTGGAAAAGCTCACCGATACAGAACGAGCGATCACCTTTGACCGCTTATTCTCATACAAGATACCGGCATTGCTGATTACCCGGAATATTACGCCGGATCACCTTTGTCTGGAAATGGCAAAGAAGCATAATGTCACTTTGCTTCGCAGCAAGGAGGCTACCAGTACCGTTGTTTCCGCAATCATTGCTTACCTCAAATCCGCATTGGCACCCGGTATTACCCGGCATGGGGTGCTGATGGAGGTTTATGGCGAAGGATTGTTGCTGCTGGGTGAAAGCGGAATCGGTAAAAGTGAAGCGGCTATTGAGCTTTTGAAGCGTGGTCACCGTCTGATCGCCGATGATGCGGTGGAGATTAAAAAGGTTTCCGGTAGCTCTTTGGTGGGCACTGCGCCTCCTTTGATCCGGAACTATGTGGAGCTTCGTGGCATCGGCATTATCAATGTGGCAAAGCTCTTTGGCATGGGTGCTGTCAAAGCGGAGAATGAGATCAACCTGGTGGTGAATATTGTCCCCTGGAATCAGCAGAAGGTTTATGACCGGTTGGGGCTGGAGGATCAGTATATGGAGATCTTGGGTGTACAGATCCCGATGAATACTATTCCCATTACCCCGGGCAGAAATCTTGCGGTGATCCTGGAGGTGGCGGCTATGAATAACCGTCAGCGAAAAATGGGTTATAATCCGGCATTGGAGTTTACGCAGCAGATGAATCGTTATTTTGAAGAGAATCAGCAGGGGAGTCCGTAACCAATGAAGGAATTTACCATAGGCATCAATGATGCGGGACAACGGCTGGACCGCTTTCTGGCAAAAGCAGTTCCGTTGCTTCCGGCATCGTTGGCACAAAAATATATCCGCATCAAGCGAATTAAGCGTAACGGTGCCCGGGCAGAAAGGGATACTCGCCTGGAGGCAGGGGATGTTCTGCAGCTTTATATCAATGATGAGTTCTTTGATAAACCCCGGGAGGATAATGCATATCTGACCGTGGCAGCACCTAAGCTGAATATCGTTTATGAAGATGAACATATCCTGCTGGTGGATAAGCGGCCGGGATTGGCGGTGCACCCCCATGACGGTGCCGAGTACGGCAGAACGCTGATTGATCATATCCAGGCTTACCTCTATCAGAAACGGGAATGGGATCCCAGAGGGGAGAATGCCTTCACACCGGCATTGTGTAACAGGATCGACAGAAATACCGGCGGTATTGTGATTGCTGCAAAAACGGCAGAAGCCCTGCGGGTGATGAACCAAAAGATCAAGGACAGAGAACTGGATAAGAGATATCTTGCGGTGGTGGAAGGTACGCCCCGTCCAGGTAAAGGAAGCTTGAAGGGATATCTGTTTAAGGACGCAAAGAAGAATAAAGTGTTTGTTACCAATACCCCCCAGCCTGGTGCAAAGACCTGCCAGACCAATTATATTACGCTGGCAACGGCGCACGGGCTGTCTTTGATGGAGTGTGAGCTGATCACCGGACGAACCCATCAGATCCGTGCTCAGTTTGCTCATGCAGGTCACCCGCTTTTGGGGGATGGAAAGTATGGAAAGCTGGATAAACGGTTTGACCGGAATTACCAGGCGCTGTATTCCTATAAGCTGACATTCTGCTTTACAACAGATGCAGGAAGTCTAGAGTATCTCAACGGAAAAAGCTTTCAGGTCTCCCGGGTGGATTTTGCAGAAGAATACTTCCCCAATGCAAAATATTAAAGAGAGAAGCCAACCAGGCTTCTCTCTTTTATAATACTTCCGTGATGGTGCCACCGCCAATAACAAGATCTCCGTCGTACAGGACTACGGCTTGTCCGGTGGTTATGGCGCGTTGGGGCTCATCAAATTCTACCCGGGCAAAGCCGCTTTCTTCCGGATAAACGGTTGCTGGCTGCTCTGTATGTCTGTAACGAACCTTTGCAGTTACCCGGATGGGATCGGAGAGTTCTGGAAAGGGGATCCAGTTCCAGTCTGCAGCCCGGAGTGTTCGCCGGAACAGATCTTCGTTGCTGCCCAGGATGACAGTGTTCTTTATCATATCCTTTGCACAGACATACGCAGGCTGCCCCAGAGCGATGCCAAGACCTTTCCGCTGTCCTAATGTATAGGCAACGGCACCTTTGTGTTTGCCGACGACTTTTCCGGAAAGGTCCAGATAATCTCCCTGTGGATAGGTTTTTCCGGTGTATCGCTGCATAAAGGAAAAATAATCTCCATCGGGGATGAAACAAATGTCTTGGCTATCCCGTTTATGGGCATTTAAAAAGCCTTGTTCAGCAGCAATTTGCCGCACCTGTTCTTTGGTAAGGTCTCCCAGCGGAAACTTAGTATGGGCAAGCTGTTCCTGGGTCAAAGAGGATAGAAAATAGGACTGATCCTTTTCTTTGGTTTCTGCCCGGTAGAGTAAAAATCTGCCGCTAGCCGGATCTGTGTTTATTTTGGCATAATGCCCGGTTGCAATGTGGGAAAAACCCAACGTAAGAGCGCTTTGCAAAAAAGCGTCAAATTTCAGATGTTGATTGCATTGAATGCAGGGATTAGGGGTCCCACCTGTTTCGTAACACCGTACAAAGGCATCCACAACCTTCTCCCGAAAAGTGGCAGTTTCATCGAAAATATAAAAGGGGATCCCCAGAGAATCGGCGACGTTTTTTGCATCCTTGACCCCTGTTTCTCCGGTTTCCGGGATCAGCCCGTCACACAGACGCATTGTAGCGCCGGCACAAGTATAGCCATCCTGAAGCATCAGATAGGCAGCAACAGAACTGTCTACGCCACCACTCATTGCAATGAGGGCACTGGAATTCATCGGAAAACCTCCTTTTACGATTTTTCTGCTGTGATTCTATCACGCATTGTAACGAAAAGCAAACGGTTATTCCTTGTAAATAATGGAAATTTATGTAAACTGTAATATTATTATAGCGAAATAATGGGTAATTTGCTGGAATTACAGTGAAAAACGAAATAATTTGAAGGAATAAAAAGTTACAAAGTGTAATAAATAGAGAAAAAAGTGTTGCAATTTATGAGAATGCTTGCTATAATAGCAAGGAAATGACGATGAAAGGAGAGGCACCGGTGAAAAAGTCAGTATGCCTTGTTTTAGTTGTTTGTTTGCTATTGAGCATTCTTCCTCTTGGCGCTGCTGCTACCACTGTACTTACAGCCAGTGAGGATGCTATCAAGATTTTGAAAGCGGAGGAAGGCTTCAGTGCCAAGCCTTATTGGGATTATGCCCAGTGGACGGTAGGCTATGGTACTGCCTGTCCGGAAGATAAGCGCGCCAAATATACAAAAGATGGAATCACACAGGAAGAGGCAGAAGTGCTCCTGGCTGCCCATATTGCTAAGTTTGAAGCCGAGCTTCTTAAGTTTATGAACAAGACCGGTGTGCAGCTGACACAAACCCAGTTTGACGCACTGCTTCTGTTCTCCTATAACTGCGGTTCTTCCTGGGCATATAATGCCAAGGGCGTTCTGTACCAGGCAATCGTAGGCGGTGCAACAGGGAATGAACTCATCGATGCCTTTGCCCGTTGGTGTAATGCAGGCGGTCAGGTGCGAACCTTCCTGCTCAGACGGCGTCTGTGTGAAGCGAATTTGTACTTAAACGGTGTGTATTCTCAAAAGGCACCGGAAAATTACGCTTACATATTTTATGATGCCTGTGGCGGTGTATCCAAACCCAATGTTCAGGGCTATGATACTTCGCTGACAGCACTTCCAAATCCGGTTCCTACATATACAGGTTATACCTTTGAAGGCTGGTACACTCAGCGGGTAGGCGGAGAAAAAGTTGAAGTTCTGGATGCTTCTTTGAAGAACGGCAGAGTCTATGCCCATTGGAAGGATGGGGAAGGTAACGATCCCGCACTGAAGAATGATGAGGGTGTTAGGGTAACCGTTACCACCAAAAATGTCAACGTCCGGGTAGGTGCCGGTACAGAATTTGAAGCAAACGGAATGGTTACCACCGGCGACCAGCTGATGATCACAGAAACCAAGAAGAACGGTACCCGCTTGTGGGGTAAGTTCTACGGCGGCTGGATCAGCCTGGAATATACAAATTATGCCACCGTTACAAAACCGGAAACGGACAAGCCTGTATCCTCCGGTAACCGTACCGGAACGGTTAAAGTGTCCGATTGTCTGCGGGTCAGAAAAGGACCCAGTACCGGTTATGAAGTTGTAAAACGCCTGGAAAACGGTGCAAAGGTGGAGATCCTGGAAGAAAAGATCGTAGGATCAATGGTTTGGGGCAAAATTGCAGAAGGCTGGATCAGTCTGGATTATGTGGTACTGGATCCAGTAGAAACAAAACCGGAGGAGACCAAGCCCGAGGTGACCGAGCCGGAAGAAACTAAGCCGGAAGAGACCAAGCCGGAAGAGACCAAGCCGGAAGAAACAGTACCTCCTACCACAGCGCCTGAGGTGACCGAGCCGGAAACCCAGCCGGAGGAAACAAAGCCGGCAGAGCCCAAAATCTGGACCGGTGTGGTGAAGGTTAATGATTATCTGCGCGTTCGTAGTGGTCCCAGTACTGCAGATAAGGTAGTAGGTTATCTGTCTGCTAAGGAAAAGGTCACGATTACAGAAAAAACTACCGTTGGCAGTATGACCTGGGGCAAGACAGAAAAGGGTTGGATCAGCCTGGATTATGTGGTGCTGGATAAGACGACTCAGGAAGCAGATAAGGAAACAGAAAAGAAGCTTACCGGTACAGTAGACGTGGAAGACTTTTTGCGGATTCGTTCCGGTCCCGGAACTTCCTATGCCATAGCCGGTTACCTGTCTGCTAAGGACAAGGTGGAGATCACCCAGCAGCGGACGGTTGGAAATACTGTTTGGGGCAAGATCGAAAAAGGCTGGATCAGCTTAGATTATGTGGTGCTGGATAAGCAGGAAAATTCTGATAATGCGCAAAAGCCTGAAACATCTACTGCTGTGACTAAAACAGTTACAGCTTCCTGCCTTCGGATCCGCAGCGATGCCGGTACTTCCTATAAGATCGTAGGTTATTTGTATACCGGAGCAAAGGTTACTATTACGGAGACTAAAAACGTAAACGGAACCCAATGGGGTAAACTGACCAACGGCTGGATCAGTATGGACTATGTAAAATAATATAAAGAGCGTTGCAGGGGAATGATATGCTACCCCCATAAGAGACAGTGAAAAAGAAAAACTGTTTCTTATGGGGGTATTTCTATGTCCAAAAGCAGAAAGATCAGCAAGGAAGAGAAACTTGCAATCGTTAAGCGATGTTTGTCCGGTGAGTTCGGCGT
>JAZQHW010000010.1:0-2452 GCA_045540795.1 Faecousia sp.
CAGGAAGACTACTGCAACATTGAGATCCCCGGTATTCCGGTCATCCGCTTTCAGTTCTTTTACGCTGACGAAAAAGCCGCAAACTACCTGATTAAGAGAATCGAAGCGGCTGAAAGGGAACACAGTGCAGAAGAATATCTGATTGACGGCAAGGTGTTCGGAAAGACAAGAATTGTACTTGGAATTGTGCTGCTGATCGTGATAGCCTTTGTGGATACGGTCATCATCAAAACTTCCGGACTTGTGTTGATGGTGATTCCCGGTATTGTAATGGCGCTGTATGTTTTGATCTCACTTGTCAACAGCAATCTGTTTTTTAAGGTAAAGATCGAGGAAACGGGTTTCTACTGCCAGACCAATCCCTTTAACGGACAGTACTATCCATACAGTGAAATTACCGGCTGCAGAAGGATCAAGAAGGTCGTCCGCAACAGAAGACCCCGTCGGGCAGAGAATCCCCGGTATTATTTCTTCTTTGAATTTACGGACTCCGGCGGCGCAACAAGAAAATTCCAGTTTGAGGATCAGATCCACGGCCACGAAGTGGATGTGCTAAAGCAGCGCATTGAGAATTCCATAAATCCAGGCGGTGAGAAAATGAAATTTATGTTTGATTATAGCGCCGGCTCTTGCCTTTGGGGCGTAAACGATGAAGGTGTATTGCCGTTAGAAAGCTTTCCTATTTCTAAAGAACTGATGGAAACGCTGGAAGGCCTGTGCCTGGAATATAATTCTATCTTGAACTGGGAAGACCCGGCATCCGGATTTGTGTGGACTTCGGAGCAAATAGAGGATTTTCGATTAAGGGCGCAGCAAGCATATGATGCGCTGGTATCTGAAATAGGGGAAACCTATGAGATCCAAAATCTTATCTATTTAAGCTTGGGATTGAAGAACTAAAGATATATGATAGAAAGCGGTGACAAAATGCGCAAAATGAAAAAATATATTTACCCGCTTGCCTTTTCTGCAATTTTTATGATTCTGCTCCAGGTATTGACCGTTACCGTGGAGAGTGTGTTGGACAATGGAAGTTATGCAGGCATAGCTTGGATCGTTTTGTTTTTAGGTTTTTGGGTATTTGTTGCTGTGCCGGTGTATTGCGCAAAGTATAGCAAGGTTGTACATAAAGAGAAATATAAATATCTTTTTGCGGTGTATAACAGCCTTGTTTTGCCGCTTTTGCACTTTAGGATTCATAGGATTGGCATCATAATCTTCTTTTGGGCCTTAGGGTTGACGGTGCTGTTTTTGGCGTTGCGGACACGTTCTGAAAAACAAGCGGTTAATAGAGGTGAAGAGAGTTGAAAAAGATAGCGCAAGGCAGATATGAACTTTCTTGCACAAAGGAAGAAGCTATTGAAAGGTTTCAGGAAATGGAAGGTTATTGCAGAGAACGGATCAGTGATGATAACCCAATCATATTTGTTTGCTCTAAAAAGGGTAAAATAGCGATCTATGATCCTCCTGGCAGGCATTCTGTCAATGATGCCTGCACCAAACTATATGGCGAGATCGTTGAGCAAGAGGGTAGGACATACATTACCTACTATACGGCATTTAGTAAATTTGAGAGTATTACAAAGATGATTTTCAATATAATCTACCTGATAATGTCGTTGCTTGCCAGTATATTCGCCGTCGCAAATACAAAACCTGCGATAGCTTTGATAACTTGTGTTGTGTGTTTTGTATTAGGTGTTCGTCAGCTGTATGTGAGCGTAGATGAGAAAGGCTATGCGTATCAAGATTCTGAGATTATGATAAAAGTCCTGGAAGAAAGAGTGAACGCAGTCAATCGCTGGGATGCATAGGTAAAAGGCGAAGATACCAAAATGGTATCTTCGCCTTTCGTTTATGACTTTTTGAACTTGAATACGATGAGTGTGACCAGTAAGCCGATAAGTCCCACAGCGCCTGCGGCGGCGACCCAAAGCATCACACGGGGGTCGATGCCTCTGCTGGGGTTCTTGGCAGGCGGTGCAGTGGTCGCCTCGGTGGGGGCTGCGGTTGGCTCTGTGGCAGGCGGGGTAGTGGGCTCGGTTCTAAACTGCTGTGGGTCGTTGGAAATCAGCATCCAGGGCTCTTTCGCCATAGGGGTATATGTGCCATCGTAAGTTTTGGCAGATGCTTCGTCAGCGCCTGCGTAGGCAAACACACCTTCGCCTAAGACAGGGTGAGTATAAAAAGCGTGCTTGGCGGCGATTTTTACTGTGCCGCCGTTGATGGCAATGTCGGCGGGACTGTCCGGTGTGCCGGCGCTAATGCCGTAGTAAGGGCTGCTAATGTCAACCGAGCCGCCGTTTATCTCAATGCCGTTTTTGGCATACAGAGGCACAGAAGACTTGGCTGTAGCCTTAACAGTACCACCGCTGATAATGATCTTGTCGCTGCTGCGGATGGAGCCGTTGGCAGGGGCGGCGCCGATGGAGCTGGTCACATCCAAATTGCC
>JAZQHW010000011.1:0-5876 GCA_045540795.1 Faecousia sp.
AGGAGGATCAGGAATGAATATAGAAGATAAAACAGCGTTGCGTAAGCTGATTCGAGATAAAAAACGGGCAATGACCGAAGAAGAGATCCGGATTGCCAGTGACCGGTTGGCGGAATTGTTTTTTGATACACCGGAATATAAAAATGCAAATACCATTTATGGCTATCTGCCTTATAATCAAGAAGTTCGCACAGTACCGATTTTGGAGCGTGCACTCCGGGACGGTAAGAAAGTAGCTGTTCCCAAAGTCTATGGTGATGAAATGAAATTCATCTATCTAACAGATATGTCTTTAGTGGAGAATGGCTATGCCGGAATTCCGGAACCGGTTGCGGATGAACCGGTGGCAGAGGATAAAAATGCGCTGGTGCTGATGCCCGGGCTTGTGTTTGATCCTAAAGGTCACCGTATCGGCTATGGCGGCGGCTTTTATGATAGGTTCTTAGCCGGAGAGCCGGATCATACCACGATCGCCCTTTGTTATGCCTTTCAGGTTTTGCCGGAGATCAAGACAGATGCCTTTGATATCCCGGTGGACCGTGTCCTTTGGGCATAGGAGCAGATATGGAATATGTTGGAACTGCCATCATAGCGTTAGTTGTGTTTGGTGTCTGCTTTGCTTTTGATAAGCTTTTTTCCAGATTGTTTCGCAATCAAAAGGAACATACCACGGGAAAATCCGTGCGTATGGACAGTAAGTCTGCTGTGTTTGGCTTGATTGCCGGTGTGTTGGGAATCTCTGCGCTGTTCATGGGCGGGGAAGGCGGCTGGCTGTTTTATGTAGGCGGCTGCGTGCTAGTACTGATTGGGGCAGTTTTGGTGATCCAGTATGTGTCCTTCGGTGTGTTCTATGATGAGGATACATTTTTGGTGGTAGGCTTTGGAAAGAAAGAAAGACGCTACCGTTTTTCAGATATTCAAGGACAAAAACTCTATAACAGTCAGGGAAATATTGTAATAGAACTGTTCCTGGCTGATGGAGATACTCTTCTTTTGCAGTCAACAATGAAGGGGGTATATCCTTTTATGGATGAAGCTTTTGGCGTCTGGTTGCGGCAGACAGGACGAAAAATGGAGGATTGTTCTTTTTACGATCCCCACACAAGCCGGTGGTTCCCACCGATGGAGGAGTGATTATGCATATACCCAAAGGCACTACTGCTGAGCTGGAACTGATAAATTTCCGGCAGGCGCTGCAGGAAGCGAATAAACCCTGTGAGGAATACGATGTCAGCAAGTGGTTGTACGTACCTAATTTTTACTCTGAGTATCGGTATATACTGGGTACACGAGGCAAGAATCCGTTGATTTGTATTGGAATCAACCCTTCCACGGCAAAGCCGGATGATTTGGATAATACTTTAAAGTCCGTTGAGCGCATTGCTTTAGGGAACGGCTTTGACAGTTTTATTATGTTTAACGTCTATGCCCAAAGGGCAACAGATCCGGATCAAATGGAAAAGGTGTGCAATATGTCCTTACATAAGGAAAATATGGATGCCTTTGCTTATGTCCTATCCATATCCCAAGCTCCCGCCGTATGGGCAGCCTGGGGAACGATTATTGAAAAGAGAGATTATTTGTCCCGGTGCGTAGAGGATATGGTTACCCTGGGAAATCAGTATAATGCCAAGTGGTTTTGTGCCGGTGCTGTGAGTAAAAAGGGTCACCCCCACCATCCGTTGTACCTGCGAAAGGATGAAAAGCTGAAGCCCTTTGATGTGGTTTCGTACCTGGCTGAGAGGTAGCAAAATGATTAGTTGCGAATGTGATACCTGCTGGTATTATGATTATGACGAAGAGTATGACGAGTACTATTGTATGATGGACCTGGATGAGGATGAGGTTTACCGTATCATCTCCGCACCCAAGGACCATTGCCCCTACTACCGTCAAGGAGACGATTACACCCTTGCCAGGAGACAGTGATATGAAACGTTATCATCTTGTTGTTGCGATTCTATTTCTTTTGCTGTTAACCGCTTGCGGCAATATGGATGCGGAGAATACCACGATCCCGTCTACCGCTGCCGTCACAGAGGAAACTGCGCCAAAAGGCGCATATGTGCCTGAGAGTACAATTGAGCAGCAGACAAAAGGTGCAGTATTGCAATATTTGTTTGCGGATCCCCAAATGCGTGTCCTTGGGTTTATAGGCGATAAACCGGTGATTGTGGAAGAGGATTCCTTAACAGTTCTTTCTCCGGATGTATGTGCACCGGCTTCCTCAGTTCCAATTCCGGAAGGACTGATGCTGCAGGAGGAAATCTTCCGTGTTACTCACCGGGGAATCGTCTATTACGATGCTACAGCCTGTGAGGCGGTGTTTTTGGATACCCAACTGCAGGAAGAGAAGCGGATCTCTTTGCCTGGTGATCTATCTTCACTGCCTGTGTTTACAGAAGACGGTAACGCAATATTCTATGCTGTGGGACCGGATATTTTGTCTGTGGATGTGGAATATGGCATCAGCCGAAAAGTACGCACCAACAGTTGTACCGGTCAGCAGCTTTTAGGTTGCTATTTTTCCGGGAAAGTATTGGCTTGTAAGGTTGAGGGATCTTCCAAAGATGGCATTTTATATATTTCCGGAGAAACCGGTGAGTTACTGGCAGAAGAAACGGAGCTTCTGAAGCTCAATGCCTATGCTGAACGCTATTTTGTACAGCGCAATGACGGTGTGATCATACAAAATATCTTTGGAAAAACAACGGATTTGCCCCGGCAGCTTACAGGAATACAGGGGAACTGGATCGCTGCCGTGGAGCTGGACGGTGCTCTTTTGGAAACAGTGGAAGATACCGGCTTGATCTTGCAGTTTGTTGATCTGAACAAGACAGAGCATACGGCATCTGTTTTGATTCCCGGTATCCGGAAGCCCTCTGCTTATTTCGCTGACCGCTGGAACAGCTGTATATGGCTCCTCACAACAGAGGAAGAGAGTGGTGGCACTGCACTTTTGCGGTGGAATTACAAGGAATCTCCTGTCCGGCAGCCGATGGAATTAACGGTTACACCGGTATACACAGCGGAAAATCCGGATACTGCCGGATTGGAAGCTTGCCAATCCCGTGTGGATGCACTTAATTCGGAGCAGGGTGTA
Organism: Faecousia sp.; assembly: GCA_045540795.1. Classification (GTDB taxonomy): domain Bacteria; phylum Bacillota; class Clostridia; order Oscillospirales; family Oscillospiraceae; genus Faecousia. The sequence goes on from JAZQHW010000011.1 coordinate 3,104, forward strand.
CGGATCCGTATTTGGGGGGATGCCGTCCGCTATACCGACGGAACTGTTTTGGAGATAGAGTACCAGCCGGAAGCCATTACCCGTTGCCTGGATGAACTGGAACAGGTGTTTTTGCTGCTGCCGGAGAACTTCCTGTATAAAAGCGTAAACAGTGCTATTCGCATTTGTATCGTAAGATCCGTTGACGGACAAAATGCCGGAAAACAGTTTTGGTACGATGGCGATGCTTTTATTGCACTGCCCGTTGGTGCTGATATCCAGGAAGCGTTTATGAATGCCCTGGGCTATGTGGTGGATAGCCACGTGTTGGGAAACAGTCCCAACTATGATTATTGGAATGATCATAATCCGGAGGGGTTTGTTTACGGAGCAGAAGATACTTATTCAGAATCTTATCTGGAAGGTGAGCAGCGGTACTTTGTAGATGGAGCGTCTATGCAGTCAGCCACAGTGGACCGTAGTGCGCTATTTGCCCAGGCAGTTAGGGAGAATAACAAGGAAATGTTTGCTTCGGAAACAATGCAGAATAAGCTGAAGCATATGTGTCTTGCTATTCGGGATGCATGGCGCTGGGAGCGTAAAACAGAATCCTATCTGTGGGAACAGTATTTGAATGAACCCGTTGCCTATCAGAAATAGTAAATAGCGCTGCAATTATCTTGCAGCGCTATTTTTGTTGAAGTAGGAAAGATCCAGTAAAGCTTTTGCAATTCTGGAAAGGAACTCATCATTGCCGGGACAGTGCTCAGGATCATCCTTTATGCAGGGAAAGTACATTTCCCACACTTTTCGGTTTCCCCGATTCCGGGCAGCTTGTATGGCGTCCCTTATGGACTTTTCCACCTGCTTGACATTTCCTTTCCGCTTCTTGACGATAGCAGGATAGATCTCTTTTGTGATACTGCCTTCAAAATTTAAGAACCGCATACACAGTCCGTCACGGGTACTGAGATAACCACCTCTGCCGGAACGGAAACCCAGGGAGTAAAGAAGGTGAGAAGCCTCCAGTTCCAGATTCCAAATCTCACCGTTATCAAGCTGGGCGGCAATGGAGTATACAGTGAGCACCAGCTCGTCTACATCACAGGGGATTCGGATCACCTTGCTTACCTGCAAGCTTTCCAGCTGCGCCTGAATATAGTCCGAGGAATAATCGGTAATGACAATAACCGGTGTGTTGCGACCGGCAGAACGGATAATATGTAAGATATGAAGACCGTCGATCTCCGGAAGTCGGAGATCTAACAGCAGGATGTTTGGATCAAAGGAATTGAACAGATCCAGCGCATCGTTTCCACTGTTGGATATTTCTATTAAAAAATCATCCTGCAGTCTTTGATAAATCAGTTGCGTAAGAGGCTCTGATTTCGCTGCAATCATTATGCGTTTCATTGTATAACACCGTCCTTTATTTGAGCAGTAATAAAATAACACAATTAATTAGTAATTTCAATAAACCTTCGGGTAGAATTTGTCGACTTTTTCCTACTTTTGTATTTTTGCCTTGTATTGATCATAGTTCGGACATTTCCTTTGCAGATCCCGGTGATGATTTGGTCTTTTCTACCATAATCAGTATCGATCATATGACGGTACCCAATGCCAATGCTCTGTGGCAGATGTACACGCAGAAGGGGAACGAGGCTTCCGCTTCTGATTTCAGCAACGGGGCATTACGGCTCTACCGTGCCGGCTATTACGGGGACAGCACCGTCTTGCGGTCTGCAGAACCCCATATTGCAGCCCTGGCACCGATGCAGCGGGATATGATCTCCAAAATGGATGATCTCCGTGAGCAGCTGCAGGAAGCACTGGCGGAGGGTATCTATAGTGCCGGTGAAAGCTACCAAAAGGCAGAAAAAAATCCCACCAGCGAAGGTGGGGTGAGGTATAGTGTTGTTGCTCCTTTTGCAGATAATAGCGGTGTACAGTACGATTCTGCCGTGTTGTTGGATACTTGGGTTTTTGATGGAATTAGCCCAAGAAACTGGGGGGAAAAGCTTAAGGATTACGTTCAATTTCGAGCAAGTACTGATCCATTCATTCTGCCGGTTGTAGATGAAAACGGTGTAGCGCAGCAGTTAGTATTTGCAAATCTTACCGACAGAGTTTATAAAACTGGTAAAACAAGACATAAGGTTTTGGATGAATTATCAGAAACCTCAGACAATATAAGCAAACTTGCTGTAATTCACATTGATGAGATTCTTGATGTTGCAGAAAAAGATAACCCTTATTTTACGAGACAAGACCAAACTGTTAATCACCTTTGGCTTGATAAAAAAGGGTGGTTACACTGTACGGCATATGTTATTAATGCTAAAAATGGTGGTATCTACAGGCTTGTCGTTGATATAGCTAAGACGGATGACGATAGACATATTATGTATGCTACAAAGGGCAAAATAAATAGAGTCGGAACGGTCCAAGTGAGCTCTCTAAAGAATAGAGGCTCGGGGCACAATCCCAACTCTTATGTCAGCTTATCACAGCAAGATCCAACTGTCAAGCGAAAAGATTGGGAGTATCAGTATGCAGTAAACAGAGGTGACCTGAAATCTGCCCAGCGAATGGTTGATACTGCAGCGAAAGATGCAGGATATACCATAATGGCATATCATGGCACTACAAATAAAGAGGAGCATAGCACCTGGAACGCTGAACGTCGTTCGTGGGATACAACATACACGCCAATTTCGGTCATAACAACACACCTCTTATATTTATTATACTTTCTATAAATTGAAAAAAGCAAGGCAAAGCCTTGCGAAAT
>JAZQHW010000012.1:0-11107 GCA_045540795.1 Faecousia sp.
CCTCCTGATGGCGGCCCAGATCGTAATCGGTACGGTCAGCAATGCCCCACAGCTCGCCCCAGCCGTTGCCGAAGGGGAACTGATACTCAATATCGGAGGTAGCACGGGAGTAGGATGCCAGCTCAGCAGGCTCGTGATCCCGCAGCCGCAGGCTCTCTTCCTTGATACCCAGACTTGTCAGCCAGTTTACGCAGAAATCCTTCCAATACGCGAACCACTCCAGGTCGGTGCCGGGCTTGCAGAAGAACTCACATTCCATCTGCTCAAACTCACGGGTACGGAAGGTGAAGTTACCGGGGGTGATCTCATTACGGAAAGCCTTACCCACCTGGCAGACACCGAAGGGCAGCTTTTTCCGGGTGGTGCGCTGAATGTTGGCGAAGTTTACGAAAATGCCCTGGGCAGTTTCCGGACGAAGATAGCAGGTGGAGGAGGAGTCCTCGGTAACACCGATCTTGGTCTGGAACATCAGGTTAAAGTTCCGGATGGAGGTGAAGTGATGCTTGCCGCAGTTGGGGCAGACCACATCCTCGTGCTCAGCAATGAAATCATTCATTTCCGCAGGCTTCATAGCATCCACATTGACGCTCTTGCCGGACTCAGATTCCTCAATGAGCTTATCAGCACGGTGACGGGCACCGCAGCCCTTACAGTCCACCAGGGGATCAGAGAAGGAGCCTACGTGACCGGTGGTGACCCAGGTGGTGGGGTTCATCAGAATGGCAGCATCCAAACCTACATTATAGGGGGATTCCTGCACAAACTTCTTCAGCCAGGCTTTCTTCACATTGTTCTTGAACTCCACACCCAAAGGACCGTAGTCCCAGGAGTTGGCAAGACCGCCGTAAATTTCAGAACCGGCATACACATAGCCTCTGTTTTTGCAGAGGTTTACGATCATTTCCAATGTTTTTTCGCTGTTTTTCATTATCTTTCCTCCATCGGATGGTATTTCCTATGATTATACAGAAAATTCTCTGTAAATCAAGTGTTTTCTTCCTGTAGAATATTCTCCGGACCCAGGTCCTTTGCCATCAGGTCATAAACATACTGAGCGATCTGTACGGTGGTCTTGCCTTGAAACTGCTCCGGGGGGATCACCTCCAAAAGATGCAGAGGGATCTCCGAGGGCTTACCCTTCAAAAAGTTCTTAACTACGTGGTGGGTATCCCGGAGGGTGCAGACCACAATGGGAACATTGGCTTTCTGGGCGATCTTAAATACACCGGGACGGAAATGCTGCAGCTTCCGCTCCTTGTGAATGTAGCCTTCCGGGAAGATACCGATGGACACCTTATCGTCCTTCAAAAGCTGAATGCACCGGAGAATGGTTTTGAGTGCTTCCCGGTCATTTTCCCGGTTGATGAGAGGACACAGGAGCATCGGCATCAGCTTACCCACCAGGAACATATCGTGATTCTCCTGCTTGGAAACAAATGCCAGCTGGCTCTTCCGGAAGAAGTGCAGCAGGATCACCGGATCTGCTTCGTGAAGATGATTGCATACCAGCAGGAAGCGCCCGTCCCTGGGCGTTTTTTCCAAGCCCTCGGTATGGACATGGATCCGGGCAAAGGTCAAAACGGTATCCGCGGCAATGTTGGCAAGTATCCGGTAGAATTTACTGTCCTTTTCCCGGGGCTTGTCCGGATCCACCACCAGACAGGCAAACCAAACAAAACCGAATGCCAGAGCTGCCAGCACCAGAAAGCAGCCCAGCGCCCCCAAAGGCAGCAGCCAAAGCCATTGGAAGCTCCCAAAGGCTCCGGTCAGAAAGCACAAAGTCACCGCCGCCAGGGCAGATAATCCGGCAAAGATCCGAATAAGCATAGCGTTTCCTCCAAAAACAAAATACGATACTCCGTATTATACTGCGAAAATAATTCCAAAACAAGAGCAATTTTTATGAAAACAGTAGAAATCATCTGCTTTTGCTGATATAATATAAAAAATATACGCTTTGGGAGCTGCAATTATGAAAGAATACCTGAAAAGTAAATGGATCTTATGGGGAAGCGTGCTGGCAGGCATTGTCATAATGATCCTGCAAATGTGGTTTTTCTCTGAGGCTTTGTCTCCGGAAAACCTGCTGGATACCAGCCATCCGGCAAATACACTCTCTTTACTCCTTGCCGGTCTTGGGGTGCTGAGCTTAATGGCACTCCACGGTCAAAAGACCCAGGCAGTGCCGTACCGGTATTTATTTCCCCGGAGTATCTTTGCTGCCGTGAGCTGCTTTGTTGCGGCGGTAGGAATTCTGGCATCTACACTGCTGACGCCGGAGGGAACCATCCGGGGGTTGAATGTGCTCCTGCGGATCTTCGGCTTTGCTGCTGCCGGCTGTATGGTGTATGAGGGACTTTGCCGTATGGGAATGCTGCGGCAGAGCGTCAATACCCATATGGCAGTGACTGTGTATTTTGTGCTCCATCTGGTGTTTTCTTACGGACAGTGGAGCAATCAGACTCAGTGGCAGAAATACTTCTTCCCTATGCTGCAGGGTGTGTTCCTGGCGGTTGCCGGCTATTACCGTGCCTGTCTGCTGGGTGCCGGTGTGGTGAAGACAGCAAGCTATGACGGTGACTGTCCTCAGTTTGGGAAAAATGCAGAGGGCAGCTTCCGGTTCTTCTCTTTGGCTGCCATCCTATTCGCTTTCCCGGCAGCTGTCCGGGGGGATTGGCTGTTCTTTGCTTCCGGTGCTCTTTGGCTGTTTTCCGCTTTGGAGGCAATGCCGGAGGGAAGAAGCTTAAAGCTCTCCGGGGATACTCTCTTTGCTATGGGCAGACTGGAACAGAAAAACCATCAGGCATATGCGGTAGGGGGCTGTGTCCGGGATTCCCTGCTGGGGATAGAGCCTAAGGATTATGATATGTGCACCGATGCCACTCCGGAACAGATGAAGAAGATTTTCTCCGACCAGCGGCTGATAAGCAACGGGGAAAAGCACGGCACCATCGGTGTGGTAAGATCCGGCAATGTGACGGAGATCACAACCTTCCGCTCAGAGGGTGCTTACCGGGACAACCGGCATCCGGACTGGGTGAAATTTGAAAAGGATGTAAAAATGGACCTGGCAAGACGGGATTTTACTGTCAATGCTATGGCATATTCTCCGGCAACCGGTATCATTGACCCCTGGGGCGGCAGGGAGGACCTAAAAAATAAAGTGCTCCGCACCGTCCGGGATCCTAAGGAACGGTTCACCGAGGATCCTCTGCGGATCCTACGGGGTGTGCGCTTTGCTGTGACTTACGCCTTGACCCCGGAGCCGGAAACGGAACAGGCAATGACAGAGCTTGCCCCGCTGATGGACACCTTGGCAAGAGAACGGGTCTTTGAGGAGCTGCGGAAGCTGCTGCCGGTGATCACGGCACAGGATCTAATGCGGTATGCCCCGGTGCTGACCCGGGCAATTCCGGAATTAAAGCCAATGGTGGACTTTGACCAGTGCAGTCCCCACCACGCCTATGATGTATATACCCATACTGCCTATACGGTGGAAAAGACACCGCAGGATATAACCTTGCGCCTGGCAGCGCTGCTCCACGATGTAGGCAAGCCTGCCGCCTTTACCAAAGATGAAAACTGCAGAGGGCACTTTCATAACCACGCAAAGATCAGCGCAGAGCTGGCAGAAGGGATCCTTAAGAATTTGAAGGTTCCCAATGCCCTGAGAGAACGGGTGGTATTTTTGGTGGAACACCATATGACACCCTTGGAGGCGGACAAGAAGCTTCTTCGCCGGCGGATCGGACAGTACGGCATAGAGTCGGTAGAGCAGTTGCTGGCTCTGCAGCAGGCAGATATGGCAAGCAAAGGTGTCCCGGAAGAAGCGGAAACCCTCTCAGATGTGGAAGAGCTTCTTAACCGGATCCGGCAGGAGGATGACTGCTTTTCCTTGAAGGATCTGGCAGTGGACGGAAGTGATTTAATGAAGCTGGGAATTCCAGCCGGTCCCGGTTTGGGAAATGTGCTGGAGAGCCTGCTTGTGCAGGTCCAGGAGGAAAAACTGCCCAACGGGAAGGAAGCATTGCTGCGGGAAGCGGGGAAGCTGTGGCAGCAGATGAAGGAGGAAACCAAATGAAGATCGCAGTGGTAACCGGTGCCAGCTCCGGTATGGGACGGGAGTTCGTCCTGCAGATGTCAAGCTATGTAAAGGTAGACGAGATCTGGGTCATTGCCCGGCGGGCAGCGGCTTTGGAAGCTTTGGGACAGGAAGTGCCTGTGCCTGTGCGTCCTTTGGCGCTGGATCTATGTAAGGAGGAGAGCTTCTCAGAATATGCCCGGCTGCTGGAAGCGGAAAAGCCGGATGTAAAGCTTTTGGTCAATGCCGCGGGCTTCGGTAAATTCGGGGATTATGCCAATATCCCTCCGGAAGAGGATTACCGGATGATCGATCTTAACTGTAAGGCTCTGGTGGCAATGACCCGGCTGACCTTACCTTATATGACACAGGGCAGCCACGTACTGCAGCTGGATAGCCTGTCTGCCTTCCAGCCGGTGCCCTATATCACCACCTATGGCGCTACCAAAGCCTTTGTATTAAGCTATTGCCGGGCAATGAACCGGGAACTGAAGCCCCGGGGCATCCGTATGATGGCAATGAACCCCGGCTGGGTGAAAACGGAGTTCTTCCAACACGCATTGCAGACCAATGACGGAAAGGTAAGCTACTATAACCATCTGTACGAAGCCAAGGATGTGGTGGCTACCGGTCTGAAGGATCTGTATAAGACCAAAAAAGATGTGTCCATCCACGGCTTCCCGGTACGGATGCAGGTGCGGCTGGTAAAGCTGCTGCCCCACAGTATGGTGATGAACACCTGGCTGAGCCAGCAAAAGACCGCTAAAAACAATGACAAGCTATTGTAATTTGAAGCGGGTTGTGCTATAATGCCGGTTATATTTAATTTTATGAAGGGGTGATCCTTGTGAGAGTTTTTGAAAAAGCAAATAAACTTGAGAATGTTCTTTACGATGTCCGCGGTCCGGTGGTGGACGAAGCGGCGCGTTTGGAAGATCGGGGTATGAAGATTCTGAAACTGAACATTGGTAACCCCGCGCCTTTCGGTTTCCACGCGCCGGAAGAAGTGATCCAGGATATGCGGGATAATATCGTGAACAGCCAGGGATATTCCGATTCCCGGGGTATCTTCGCTGCCCGTAAGGCAATTATGCAGTATGCCCAGATCAAACAGATCCCTAATGTGACAATGAAGGATGTTTACACCGGTAACGGTGCCAGTGAGCTGATCCAGCTTTCCTTAAATGCACTGCTGAACTCCGGTGATGAGGTGCTGGTGCCCAGCCCGGACTATCCTCTGTGGACCGCTTGCGTCAATCTGTCCGGCGGTAAGGCAGTGCACTATATCTGTGACGAATCCTCTGAATGGTATCCGGATCTTGCGGATATGGAAAGTAAGATCACTCCTAAGACCAAGGCAGTGGTGGTCATTAATCCCAATAACCCCACCGGTGCGCTGTACCCCCGGGAGATCTTGGAAAAGATCGTGGAGCTTGCCCGGCGGCATCAGCTGATCATCTTCTCTGATGAGATCTATGACCGGCTGGTAATGGACGGCTTGGAGCATATCTCCACGGCATCTTTAGCACCGGATCTGTTCTGTGTCACCTTCAGCGGCTTAAGTAAATCCCATATGGCTTGCGGCTTCCGGGTGGGCTGGATGATCCTCTCCGGTAATAAGGATATGGCAAGAGGCTATATGGAAGGCATCAATATGCTCTCCAATATGCGTCTGTGCTCCAATGTCCCGGGACAGTCGATTATTCAGACGGCTTTGGGCGGCTACCAGAGCGTCAATGAGTATATCGTTCCCGGCGGCAGAGTTTACGAGCAAAGAGAGTTTATTTATAAGGCGATCAATGATATTCCCGGTCTTAGTGCCGTGAAGCCAAAGGCGGCATTCTATATTTTTCCCAAGGTGGATGTCAAGAAGTTTAATATTACGGATGATCAGCAGTTCGCTTTGGATTTCCTCCGGGAAAAGCGGGTACTGTTTGTTCCCGGCAGCGGCTTTAACTGGAAGCAGCCGGATCATTTTCGTTTGGTTTATTTGCCCCGGATCGAGGACCTGTCCGAAGCTATGAACAAGCTGGAGGACTTCCTGAAGCACTACCGGCAGGCATAAAAGGAGGATATATATTATGTACGAAAGCTTACACGCAGGCTTTGCAAAGGTAGACATCACACCGGATTACCCTATTGGACTGGCTGGCTACTCCAATCAGGAGACCCGCGTTTCCGAGGCAATAGAGGACCGGATCTATATTTCCTGTATCGCATTGGCAGAAGGGGAGGAGACGATTCTGGTCTATACCCTGGATAACTGCGCCTGCGCAGGAGAAACGGCAGAGCTGCTGCGGGAGCCCATTATTGAAGCACTGGGGATCCCCAACGAGAAGATCTTCTTTTCTGCCACCCATTCCCATAACTGCCCGGCTATGTACGGACACCCCTTGGCAGAGCAGTATCAGAACGAAATGAAAGCATACGCAGTGGAAGCCGGACGGCTTGCCCTTGCTGACCTGGCACCTGCCAGGACGATGGCAGCCAAGAAGATCTTCCACGGTATGAATTTTACCCGGCATATCCTGCTGGCAAACGGAGAAGTGGCAGGCTCTGACTGGCGCCGCCGGAGCAGTCCGGCAATTGGCATTGCCGGTACACCGGACAGCCAGATGGTGCTGGTGAAATTCGCCCGTGAGGAAAAGCGGGATATTCTGATGATCAACTGGCAGGGACATCCGGATTGCTCCAGCCAGATCGGAAAGCTGCGGATCTCTCCCAGCTATGTGGGTCCCCTGAGAGATACTGTGGCAGCCGGCTCCGGTATGGAGGTAGCTTACTTCACCGGCGCAGACGGCAATATGACCATCGACTGCCGTATGCCTGAGCATAAGCATAATTTGAGCTACCGCCGCTACGGTGTGCATATGGGCACATTGGCACTGGGTATGCTGGATGAAATGGTAGAGGTAAAGGGTACAGGCATTGCCACTGCCCGGTCCTATGTGGAAGCACCCATCGACCATTCCTGGGATCATATGGTGCCCCAGGCTGACGAGATCTTTGCTTTGTGGAAGGCAACGGATAAGCCTACCGGAGATGAAGCCGGCAAAAAGTACGGTTTCTCCTCTGTTTACCAGGCAAGAGCCATTCGCTCCAGAGCAAAGCTGGGCGAAAGTAAGACTTTGGAGGTCAATGCCTTCCGCGTGGGCGGTGTAGGCTTTGCCACCGGTACCTATGAAATGTTCTCTGAGTCCGGTATTCAGATCAAAGCCCGTTCTCCTTACGAGTTTACTATGGTGCTTACCGGAAATTCCGGATATATTCCCTCTGAGCGTGCATTTGAGAATCGCTGCTATGAGTCCGATACCGGCTTCTATGCCAAGGGCACAGCGGAAGTGCTGGTAGACCGGATGGTCCAGCTTCTGAATGAGGTTCAGTAAAACACAACGAGCCAGGTATCAAAACCTGGCTCGTTTTTGGTTAGTCGTTGGTAAGATCTCCGTCTCCGGTGATGGGGATCTGATCCCCAAGATAAGTAGGCTTTGGTTTAAAAAGACCGGTGCCAAAATCCTTCACCCGGGCAAGAACCTCCCGAATCTCCCGATGGAACTGCCCGTAATAACTGCGATAGTCCGCAGCTACACCCCAGGCTTCGATCCCCAGAGCGTTGGCAATATGCAGCGCCCGGTAAAGGTGATATTTTTGGGTGACGATCACCATTCTCTTTACACCGAAGATGTGCTTTGCCCGATACAGGCTTTCGTAGGTGGAAAAACCTGCGTGATCCATAAACACATCAGTGGAGGGTATCTGGGCATCTGTGGCGAAGACTTTCATTGCCCCCACTTCGTTGTACCCGGTGCGCCCGTGATCCCCACTCATTAAAAGCTTGGGGGCGGTGTCGGCTTGGTATAAAGCAACACCCCGCTTCAACCGATCCTCTAACATATGGCTTGGCACACCGTCACTTTTTACCTGGCAGCCCAGTACCAGAATGCAGTCTAAATCCGTAAGCTTTCCGGCATCCTCCGGGGACAGGATCTGCCCGGATGTGGACAACAGGATGAATCCGTTGATCCCGGCAACCAGGCAGCTGCCTGTGAGTACCAAAACCATAAGGATGATCAGGATCCGTTTGATTATTCTCTTTCTCATAGCTATAGTTATGGCTGATTCACAATTCCTGTGAACATAGGCAAGCCGTCCTGACTTTCAATATAAAACAGGAAGGGACGGTCCAAAACAAAGTCCATCTCATCGGTAGGGGGCATTCCCGCACCGCACCGGTCGATCACCGTAAAGGCGGCAGCGGTGACACCGTCCTCGTCAATGGCGACCCGGGCAGCGTGCTTTATCTGATCGATAAAGCCGTCATCATCCTCCGGGAACAGGGGAGAGAAGTCTGCCACCCCCGGCTGGAAAATATCTGTGACACCTAAATTCTCGATCACTTGAGAAAGCTCCATATAGGACGAAATATCAAATTTGGGAACGGACAAATTGATAATCACGGACTTTTGATCCGCCCAGGGATCATTTAAGCTGGTGGGATTGGAGGCAAGGAAGGTTGCCGCCTCTTCCAAAATCATCTCCGGTGTGTAGCCTTCATCCGGGAGGATCAGCCACATCCGTCCGCCATCCTCCAGATCCAGAAAAACAGCACCGAAATGCTCACCCCAAAAATAGGGGTTGTAGCTGATTTGACGGTTCATAAACTCTGTCTGCACATCTGCTGTGGTGCTGTGGAACACTTCAGTTGTGTTCTTCTCCGGGAAGAACTTGTTCTGCCATTGTACCCGGTAAAATACCGTGGATGCCAGCGCCATTACACTCAGATCGCTTAAGGAGAGCTTTCCTGCTTGCTCCTGTAGTAAACCTTGCGTCTGCTCGTTGAGCCAGTCCCGGAGGGCAATATCCACTTCCTCGCTGCCCAAATCTCCCCGGAATACCGAAGCATAATAGCTTTCTGCCAGGGTGCTTACCGTATCCTCGTTGCAGGGATAGCCTTCCTCCAGCCAAAGAGAATTGGCAAGAATGGAAGTGGTAACACCGTCATCGTTGTAATGCCCCTCCCAAACGTTTTTCGCTTGCTCCCGGAGAGCTTCTATGTCCGATGCTTGTAAAAGATCCAGTAATTGCTGCCGGCTTTCTCCGCCGGCAGTTTCTGTCAGCATAGCCAGGGCAAGATAGATATTTACAGGGGAGCAGGCTGCGTTTTCGCCTCCGTGTCCTTTCAGAACCTGGGAGATCAAACTGCCGAAATAGCTTTTTAGGTTGTCCCCATAGCCTTCCGGCTGATTGTGGATCGCCCGTTGATCCTCCCACCAGGCAGTGTGGGCATCTCCATTGTGATCCAAAGGATAAGGGGCAAGCTTGGGATAATCCGGACCTGCCGCCAGAAGCATCAAATGGCTGTCAAAGGAAGCGGGTGCTTCTGTTTGGGTGGGTTCTGTGGTTTGGGGTGGCTGGGTAAATGCCGGTAAGGTGCTTTGCAGTAACGGATCCTGCGCAGGTGCTGCCGGGGATAAGATACCGGATAATAAGATCCCCAAAATAAGAACTGCCGCAACTGCTCCCAGCCAGGGAAAACGCTTTTTGGGAGCAGAGGCTTCCTGAATATAACTGTCCCGAACGTGGGACAGGGCATCACATAGCTTTTCGTGCTTCATAGATAAATGCCCTCCTTACTTAAATGGTCTTTTAGTTTCCGGCGAATACGGTGCAGCCGGACAGATAAGGTGTTCTCGGCAAGACCGGCTTCTTTGCTTAAGGAACGGATGCTGTCCCCAAACCAGTACCGCCGGAGGAACAATCTTCTGTCTGAAGGGTCCAGATCACCTAAAAAACGGTCAATGCTCTGCCCCAGTGCCCGGGCATCCAGGGTGTCCTCCAAAACATAGGAGGGGAGAATGTCAGACAGCTCCTCCAAACACAGATCATACCGGCTGTCCCGCTTTTGGGCGCTGTGGGTGCGTAAATGCTTGAGAGCAGTGTTGCGCCCTACCTTATATACATACGGGGATAAAGGATCGGGACGGGCAGGGGGGATGGCATCCCATAGAGCAAGATATGTATCATTTACCGCTTCTTCGGCGTCCTGACGGTTTCCCAGTATATTCATTGCCAGCTGTAACAATCCCTTCCCAAAGCGCCGGGCAAGCTTGGGAAGAGCAGCTTCACTTCGTTGCCAAAGCAGCTGCAGGATACAGGTATCTTCCATTGTAACACCCCCTCACTCATTTACTACCGTTTTTCTGCCTTTATCTTACAGGAAAAAATAAAAAATAGCTATGTATATTTTTGTTATCAATGGGAAAGACTCCAAACAAAGGAGGCAAGGGTATGAAAATCCAGGATATTATGACAAAACCGGCGATCAGTATCCAAAGCACAGAGTCGGTAGCTGTGGCAGCCAGAACCCTGACGCAATATAATATAGGGATATTGCCTGTGTGCGGCAGTGACGGTAAGCTCTGCGGCATCGTAACAGACAGAGATCTGGTCACCCGATGTATGGCAGCGGGAAAAACACCGGAGCAAACCCAGGTGCGGCAGGTGATGACCGGGAATATTACAGCAGCAAAACCGGATATGGAAGCCGGTGTGGCAGCACACCTGATGGGCAGGCTCCAGGTGCGCAGACTGCCGGTGGTGGAGCAGGGAAAGCTGTGCGGAATGGTGTCCCTGGCAGACCTGGCAAACCGGGAAGAAAGCGTAATGGATGCGGCAGATGCCCTGACGGATATTACAAGGAATGTATCTGATGGGAGAATGTGGTAAAACTGCACAGTTTTCTATGAAAAAAGCCTTCTGATATGCGCATTTGCACAATCGTCAAAAAAAGTAAAAAATTTTCCAAAAAGCTATTGACAAATCAAAAGTGAAGTGTTATCATATGCAAGCTGTCCGATGAACGGCAACCGCCCGGAGGTCAGCAAACTCTGTACCTTGTAAATTGAATAACGCAAAGACGAACAAAAACACCTTGGACAATTATAATGGATTGTTTAAGAATTCGTGTATAAGACGAATATAACAGCCAACGAAAATTCTTGAGTAAATTTGCTAGACGAATTACTT
>JAZQHW010000013.1:0-3674 GCA_045540795.1 Faecousia sp.
CTTGGGCGTTCTGACACCAATGGAGAAACACCACAGCTATCTATTGGCAGCATAAAAAGACTTCCGGTAACCCAAAACAGGTCACCGGAAGCAAGAAAATTTTTATTTTATTTCACTGTCTACTTGACGGGGTGCAGTTCAGAAACTGCAACGCTCTTTTTGTTATATTTGTCCGGTGAGGGCATAGACCCAAACCACAAAAATCTCCCGGAGGAAATAGCTGATATGTAAATGCAGCCAGCTGGTTCTTGCGGGAATGCCAAAAGCTTCCGTATCAAGGCTTTTGGCGATCTGCTTTGCCCGGAACAGATGGTACTCACTGGAAAGAATCCCAATCTTTTCAGGGGTGCTTCCTGTACGTTGTTGGATCAATTCGGTGGAAAATAAAATGTTTTCCCGGGTGCTGGTAGACTGATCCTCCAGCCAAACCCGCCCCGGATCAATTCCTTTGGCACAGAGTGCATTAAAAATACACTGCGCTTCTGTAATATCTTCTCCCGGTCCTTGCCCACCGGAGGCAATGAGGATCACATCTGGATTTACCGTCAGATAATCGTAAGCAGCATCAATTCGATCTTGAAGGGAAAGGGAAGGTGTTTTGCCGTTTACTCCGGCACCCAGAAGGATCATATAGCGCAAGCTTTCCGTGTCATCACCTTTTTCACTGTGACCAATAAGACACGCAGTAACAGTGGCGGCGATCACAGCCAGGGAGAGGACGATACAATAGATCCATAGCATAATACTTCCTGCCTTTCTGTGATGGATTTTCAGGAGCAGTACCAATCGAAGGAAGGTATAGCAGCAGGCAATACCGATCACAAACAATCCTAAAAAACGGCAGCCAGCCAGGAAGAAATAAATAAGGATACCCAGTAAACTAAGCACCGGAACCGGGAGCCATACCCATAGCTTTTTCATTTTGATCCCTCTTTACAGATTTGGTGCTTTTATCATATCACAGAATCAGACGGAAGGGAATAGCTTTGTCAGATTTGCAGATGTGCCTTTTCCAAAGCTTTGGAGATGGTGATAGCCAGTAGGGGAGCGGCAATGATGGCAACACAGGCATTGAAAGTGGTTGCCGGGAGCTTGGTGATCACATTTAAGCCGGCAGCTTCCGGAGTTAGTCCACTGAGGAACAGTCCGCTGTAAAAGTAACTCTTTGCCAAATACAGTGCTGCATAGGTAATGGCACCTGCGATGGTAGCCAGTAATGCTTTAACATAGCTATAAGGTACGGAAACAGTCCAGGCTTTATTGCCATATCCGGCAATCAGTCCGGCTACAACACCGTATGCGCCTTTCATTAGAAAGGTGATCCAACACTCGGAAATGTACAGGGGGTTGAGAATATCATAAATGGCAGAACCCAAGCCGGCTGCCAAACCACCCCACCAGGGTCCCAGTAAAATACCCGCCAGTGCACACAGTATATTTCCTAAATGGAAAGAGGAGGTGCCGGCAATGTCCAAAGGTACTGTGATCCGCAGCGCAGAACCGGCAACAGTTAACGCAGCAAATAAAGCTGTTAGTACCATTTTTTTAGTGGAAAAAACTTGTTTGTTCATAGGATGTCCTCCTGTAGGTTTCTTTGTGCCAAGTATACCACGAACTGGCAATAAATAAATGACCAAAATTAAAACTAAAACTAATGCCAGAAAAGAACTGGGAATTGACAAATAATTGCAACTGCCTGTTTACAGAAGTGCCTGAGATGTGGTATGATATACTGGATGAAGAAAGAACTGAGGTTACAGTGAATGGATTATATCGTTTTAGATATGGAGTGGAATCAGCCCTGGCCGGGGTCACCCTCTGCCAAGAAGGTGTTGCCGGTTCAGATCCGTGGTGAGATCATTCAGATCGGTGCCGTGCGTGTGACGGAGGATCAGCAGGTGGCAGATGAATTCCAGGTATTGATAAAGCCGAAATATTACCGCCGGTTAAACCGCAGGGTCAGTAAGCTTACTGGTATTAAAGAGGCACAGCTCCGGGAAGAGGGCGTTGGAATGGTCGACGCAATGAAACGGTTTCATAACTGGTGTGGTGATGATGTGATCTTTCTTACCTGGGGATTTGATGATATTACTATCCTCCGGGAAAACCTGCTGCTTTACGGTATCGACGATGGCTGGGTCAGCCGCTGGTATAACGCCCAGATGATCTTCAATGCCCAAACAGACGGATCCACAGCCCAGAAGGCATTGAAAACCGCAATGGAGATCTTCAATATCGAAGCAACCCGTCCTGCTCACGATGCTTTGGGAGATGCCTACCATACGGCGCTGATTTGCGCAAAACTGGATTTGAAGCGCGGAGTAGAGGAATATGATGACGCATTAAAAAACCACGTAAACGGCTTCCACGGGGCGGAGCTTCCCGGTTGCATCAGCCGGAAAGTGTTCTATGATTTTGCCGATAAACGGGCAGCCCTTTCTGCTATGTCCGGTAAGGAGAATAAATGCCCCGTTTGCGGCAGACAAATGCTGGGATCTCGTTGGTTTGCCCAGCCTGGCAGACGTTATATGGATCTGGCTACCTGTGCTGAGCACGGTAAGTTTTTGATCCGTGTCCGCTTGTCCGGCCAACCGGACGGAACGGTACGGGTCAGTCGGCTGACGTATGAGGCAACCTCTGAGGCAGCGCAGGCTTATGCCCGCCGGGTAGAGAAGGCAGACCCGGAGGAAAGAAAACCCTCCACGCGCCGCCGCCGTTCTCGTTAAATTGAAAAGAACGATTGCCAAAGGGACAAGAAATCACTATGATGCATATTGAAGAAGGAAAAGCAAAAAAACAGTTTATTTGCAGCAATACCAAAAAGAATGTCTTTATAATCGGTGACTCGATTCGGTTGGGGTATTGTGCCACGACCCGGGAAGCACTGTCCGATGTAGCGGAGGTTTTCTATGTTACTGACAACTGCCGCAATACACAATATGTTATAACCAGGCTGAATGCCTGGGCAAATATGTTCAGCAACCGAAACTGTGTTGACTTGGTGCAGTTTAATTGTGGGCATTGGGATATTGCCCATTGGCATGGCGGAGAATTGCCCCTTACAAGCGAGACGGAATATACACGGAATTTACAAATCATTGTGGATATGATTTCAAAACTGTTTCCCCGTGCTAAAATCATATTTGCAACCACAACGACAATGAATCCCAATGGGAATGCCGGTATAAATCTCAGAACAAACGGGGAAATATCCCGTTATAACGAGCTGGCAAAGGCTGTGGCAAACAAGAATCATATACCGATTAACGATCTTTATTCGGTTACGAAAGACTGGGATGCTTCCCGATATAAAGACTATTGCCATTTTGTGGAGGATGCCTATACGGTACTGGGTGAAGCAGTGGCAAAAGCGTTAAGACCCTTTCTATAATTTGTAGCATAATCGAATATAAAAAGGAACCCCCCGGTAAAATGAAGTTGTAAGATAAAGGTTGACACATGGAAAACCACCATGTTGTCTACCTTTTCTTTATGCTAAAATACAGTTGGAGGTGGTAATAGTGAAGAAGGGTCAGAGCAGACGAGTATGGACACCGGAGCAAAAGGCTGAGATTGTCCATAAACATCTGAACAATCACATTTCAGTAAGAACCTTGGAAAAGGAGTATCATGCAGATCGCAGCATGATCTGTAAATGGGTAAAGAAATATATC
>JAZQHW010000014.1:0-12411 GCA_045540795.1 Faecousia sp.
ACGACAACAAGCCTGTAACTAAGGAGGCTTGGGCTGAGTTGAAGGCTTTGGCTTCTAAGGAGCTTTCAAACAAGAAGCTGTACGTCATGGACGTATTCTGCGGCACCAACGTTGACTCCCGTATGGCAATCCGCTTCATTATGGAAGAGGCATGGCAGGCACACTTTGTTAAGAATATGTTCATCGCTCCCACTGCTGAGGAACTGGAGAACTTTGGGCCTGACTTCGTTTCCTACAACGCTGCCAAGGCTAAGGTCGCTAACTTCAAGGAGCTGGGTCTGAACTCCGAGACTGCTGCTATCTTCAACATCACCTCCAAGGAGCAGGTTATTCTGAACACCTGGTACGGCGGTGAGATGAAGAAGGGTATGTTCTCTATGATGAACTACTACCTGCCTCTGAACGGTATGGCTTCCATGCATTGCTCTGCCAACACCGATATGAACGGCGAGAATACTGCTCTGTTCTTCGGTCTGTCCGGCACCGGTAAGACCACTCTGTCCACCGACCCCAAGCGTCTGCTCATCGGTGATGACGAGCATGGCTGGGACGACAACGGTGTGTTCAACTTCGAGGGCGGCTGCTATGCAAAGGTCATCAACCTGGATCCCGAGTCTGAGCCCGATATCTACAGAGCTATCAAGCGCAACGCTCTGCTGGAGAACGTGACTGTTGATGAAAACGGCAAGTGTGACTTCGCTGACGGCTCCGTCACCGAGAACACCCGTGTTTCCTACCCCATCGACCATATCGAGAAGATCGTCCGTCCCAAGTCCGCAGGTCCCGATGCCAAGAATGTCATCTTCCTGTCTGCTGACGCTTTCGGTGTTCTGCCTCCTGTTTCCATCCTGACTCCCGAGCAGACCCAGTACTACTTCCTCTCCGGCTTCACTTCCAAGCTGGCTGGTACCGAGCGTGGTATTACTGAGCCCACTCCCACCTTCTCCGCTTGCTTCGGTCAGGCATTCCTGGAGCTGCACCCCACCAAGTACGGTGAGGAGCTGGTAAAGAAGATGCAGAAGTCCGGCGCTAAGGCTTATCTGGTTAACACTGGCTGGAACGGTACCGGTAAGCGTATCTCCATTAAGGATACCCGTGGCATCATCGATGCAATCCTGGACGGTTCCATCCTGAAGGCTGAAACCAAGACCATTCCTTACTTTAATCTGGAAGTGCCCACCGCACTGCCCGGCGTTGACTCCGGCATCCTGGATCCCAGAGATACCTACGCTGACGCTGCTCAGTGGGAGGAGAAGGCAAAGGATCTGGCACAGCGCTTTGTGAAGAACTTCGTCAAGTATACCGGCAATGACGCAGGCAAGGCTCTGGTGGAAGCAGGTCCCCAGCTGTAAGTTAATTCCATAAGCAAAAGCTCTGTCTTAACTGAATAAGACAGAGCTTTCTGCTTACCAAAGGGAGGAAAACAATGAAAAAGTTGTTTTGTTTTTTATTGGCAATGCTTATGCTGCTGAGCCTGTGCGCCTGCGGAGACACTCAGTCCCAGGAAGAAGCACCGGCAGGTCTGCAGGTGGGATTTTCCCGGGAGGAAGTAATGCCTAAGGGCACACCGGAGCTGGAAGGTACTTCCGCCGGCAGAATTATGACGGAAGTGCTGGGAACCCTGACCGTTACCTGTGTGGCTGTGAAGGGCGAAAACGGGGAGCTTGTTCTGATGTATACAATGGATCGGATCAATTCCGGTGAGGCATGGACAGCGCCTGTTCGCACCGCTATTTCCCAAGCCACCGGCGTTGCTGAGGACCATATTATGATGGCAGCCACCCACACGCATTCTGCGCCTAAATTCAGCGGCTGGGACGGTGCTGTCCAATATAAGGCAGAATTCCAGGCGGCTATGGTCAGAGTGGGAAAAGATGCGTTGACAGATTTGTCCTCCGCAGAGCCATATATCGGCAGTGTGGAAACAGAAGGGCTTGTCTTTGTTCGTCAGTATAAGCTGAAGGACGGTACTGTCACCTCCTCCGGAGTAGCTGCCGGCAGCAGTCTTATCGAAGGGCACGCAGCGGAAAGTGATCGGGAGCTGCAGATCGTCCGGTTCGACCGGGGCGAGGAGAAAAAAGATGTCATTCTGATGAGCTTCAATGCCCATCCCACCTTCCACGGCGGTGTGGGTGAGACATCTATGTCTGCCGACTATCCCGGCGCTGCCCGAGAGTACATCGAGTCCAAGGGCGATTATCTGGTTGCCTGCTTCACCGGTGATGCCGGTAATCAGGCACCCAACACCAAGTTTGCACCGGAGATCCCTACCCAGGCTAAGGATTTCCGGGAGCACGGTCAGCGGCTGGGTGACTATCTGCTGGCAGAGCTGCCGAAGTTGACCAGGGCAGAGGGCACCGATGTAAAGATCACCGGCACCCAGTACCAGGCAAAATCCAACAAAGAAATGCTGGATCTTTTGCCGCAAGCTGCAGAGGTCATAAGCGTTTACAGAGCCCAGGGAAGAGAGGCTGCCAACGAACTGGCAGCCAAGTATGGCATCTATCAGTATCTGGGAGCATCTGCTATTCTGGACCGGGCGGAAATGCCGGAGATCAACGAAGCCTGGCTGAATGTAATGTCCATTGGTGATGATCTGTCCTTTGCCTTCGCGCCTTATGAAATGTTCAGTGAAAACGGCTCCAAGCTCCGGGCAGATACGCCCTATGATATGACCTTTGTGATCTCCTGCTGCAACGGTGCGGAAGGTTACCTGCCATCCAAGGCTGCCTGTGAATACGGCTGTTATGAGTATTACGTTACCAAATTTGCCGTGGGCACTGCGGAAGCTTTCATCGAAGAGTATCTGTCTATGCTCACCACTATGAAAAACGGATAAATCAGTGAGGGGTTGTCTCATTCGTTTTGAGACAACCCCTTCTCTGTTTTTGCCTTTTGTTACAAATCAGCTACAAAGGTTTGACGAAATATCGGTTGACATAAATTATTATCAAGGGGGGATTTTTGCTGTTTTTGAAGGTTTAGTTATCCACATTATCCACAGGCTTTTCCACAGAAAAACGGTCACAAGACGGGTTCGCTCTAAGCATATCCCGTTTTGCGACCGTTTTTTACACAGTTTGACAAGTTTCTGTGGAAAGAGATTTGGTTTACAGAACACCGGTCAAAAGAAGACCTGGGCGGAGAAAACCCGTGTCTTTTTATCGGTGTCATTTGTGCTTGTACGGAGACCGTCCACCTGCAGACAGGGACCGTCCAGCAGCTGCCAGTTCAGTGCGATCTGCTGCCCTTCCAAAGCCTCTGCGTTATAGCAGATAGTAAATGCTTTCGGGGTGTGGGTCTTATGGAAAGCGCTGGGAAGCAAGTCGGCGATCCAGTCCATATACCGGGTGTTGTTCATATGTCCGTTTCTGTCCAGCTGGGTGAAGCCTACGGTGCGGCAGACCTGGTTGCTTAAGGGCGCCGGGGGGATAGAACCGGGCAGAGCCAGCTCGCTGCCCCGTACCGTACCTTCCAAAGCGATGCCGCTTTTTCCCGGGAGCACCATGGCTCTGCTGGCGATGTCCATCAGCACCCAAAGGCTGACGGAGCGGAACAGCTCATTGCCCTCCTGATCATAAGCAATGGCAGAACGGGGGAAAGAAGAACGGGTGGTGGGCATAGGCCAGGTCTCCACGGTGATAGTCTGTCCGATGGTGGGCAGCCGGGTGATCTGGACCTTGTGGCGGATCACTGCCCAAAACAGGTTGTGAGGGGCAAGGAAGGTTTGATCCACACCCAACTGGCTGCAATGCTTTCCGGCAGCTTCCTGGGCAAAGTACAACAGCGTGGAGAGCTTTGCTCTGCCAAAGCGATCGGTGTGGATCGCGGAGATCGTATGCTGTTCGCGGTAGATAGGTTCCATAAATTACCTCTTTTTATTGTTTGGCTTCTTCCAGCTGCAGCTCTGCCCGGTACTGATTGCCGCTTCGGTAGAAGATCACAGAAACGGTATCTCCGGCAGAATACGCATATAGACATTCTTCTAAAGTGCTGTTATCCAAGATCCGGACATCACCCAGCTGCAGGAGGATATCTCCGGGAGTGATGCCCAAAGCGGCAGCGTGACTGTTGGGGTCTACCTGGGTGATATACAGTCCCTGAGGGAGCCGATAGTACAGCCGGTCAAAGGCAGTGATAGCTTGCCCGGTGAAGCCGGTGGAAGGTCTGCCGGAAACATAGCCCTGGGAGATCAGTTGATCCACGATCTGCTTGACGGTGGTGCTGGGAATGGCAAAGCCAAGACCTTCCACACCGGATTGATTCATATAGTCCCCGATCTTCATGGTGTTGATGCGCACCACCTGACCGTAGCAGTTCAGCAGCGGACCACCGGAGTTACCGCTGTTCAGTGCGGCATTGGTTTGGATCAGGGTCATAGTTCTGCCGTCGGTGGTAATGTCCCGGTTGATGGCAGAAACGATGCCGTTGGTCATAGTGCCCCGGAGGGCAACACCCAAGGGGTCACCGATGGCAACCACAGCATCACCTACCCGCAAAGAAGCGGAATCCCCAAAGGTGGCAGGGGTCAGGTCCTCTGCTTCCACCTGCAGGACTGCCAGATCGGAAACGGTGTCCAGTCCTACGATCCGGGCAGACAGCTCCCGCCCGTCAGTGAACAGGGCGGACAGACCGGTACCGCCTTCCACTACATGGGCATTGGTGATAAGATATCCGTCGACAGAGAGGACAACACCGGTGCCGGTGCCTTTGGAACAGGCAATGGATACTACGGAGTCAATGGCATTCTCATAGATCTGCTGCAGGGAAAGACCGCCCTCCTGGGGAATGTTTTCCACCGACTGGGGGGTGGGCTGCAGCAGTAAGGCGGATTCCACCTCTGTCAGAGGTGGTTCGGTTGCCAAAGAGGCTGGGGGTACGGATTCTTCCGGGGAGAATTTTACAGAAGCGTCCTGCAAGGGCTCTTCCTGTTCTGCTTCCCGGAACAGGTGAATATTCAGCATACCCATAGCGCTGGCAATGCCGCCTAAGAAGATCACGGCAGCCACCAAAAAGGCAATGAGACCGCCGTAGCTTTTGGGCGGGCGGGTGCTGCCGGTTTGATAAAAATCCTGTTCCCAGGGTTCGGGGCGATTCTGGGAGTATCTGTCTTTTTCGTTCATAAAAAAACCTCGCGCATTCGAAATAGGGTCAGTTGACTTGAGGAAGGGTAAAGGTAAAGCAGGTAACACCGTCCTTGCTGGTTACGGAAATATCTTCCCCGTGACCGCAGACGATGGTCTTTACGATATACAGACCCAAGCCCCAGCCGTCCCGGTTCTCACTGCGGCTTTTATCCAGCTTGTGAAACCGGTCAAACAGAAGGGGTAACTCTCCCGGGGGGATCGTTTGCCCGGTGTTGGAAACGGAAATATAGATCTTGTTGCCGCCGGGACGGACTTTCAGTTCTAAAGTGCCTTCCTCAGGACAGAATTTTACGGCATTGTCCGTAAGATTATAGAATACCTGAGTAATGGCATCCCGGTCAGCCCGGGTATAAACAGAAATATCCGGAATATCCACCCGGACATCCAAGCGCTTTTTGGTGATCCGCTGTTCAAAGGAAAGCAGCACCTGTCCGGCGCATTCACAAACATCGAAAAGGGTCTTTTTCTCCTCCGGGATCCTGCCCTGCTCCTGAAGCCGGGAGATATCCAACATACTGCGTACCAGTCGGCTCAGCCGACGGGTTTCCTGGGAAACGATCTGCAGATAGGTTTTTTGCTGCTCCGGGGGGATAGTGCCGTCCAGAATGCCGTCCACATAACCGCCGATGGTGGTCATGGGCGTTTTCAGCTCGTGGGATACGTTGGCGACAAATTCCTGTCGCAGGTATTCGCTTTTTTCCAGAGATTGCGCCATATTGTTAAATGCCAAAGCCAGCTCCTGCAGCTCCCGGGGAGAGTCTGGAGGAACCTGCGCCCGGGCTTTTAAGTTCCCGTGACCGAAGGCGGTGGCGGTGTTTGCCATATCCCGAAGGGGGTTACTGCTCTTCCGGGCGTAGACCGTCATAACGATCATTGCTGCCAAAACCACAAGAACAGCCACAAACAAGTAGATCTCTGTCAGCTTGCTTACAACTGCCTGGGTGCTGGCAAGGGGTGTGGAGACCATCACCAGTCCGGTGATCTGACGGGTGTCGGCAGAACGGATAGCGGTGGAGATCACATACCGGGGTTCTTCGTAAAGACCGGAAACAATACCGCTGCTGATGACATATTCCTGGGTTTTTACGGCGTTTAGATAGTCATCGCTGGTGATCCCCAGACCTTGATGGTCGCAGCCCAAAGGCGCGTGGGAGCACAGAAGCAGCTTGCCGTTGGCATCGCAGATCACGGCATCGGAATCCGCTATTTTGGCGGCAACGGTAAGATTTACCAGAAAATCCCTGTCATTCAAAGAATCGTCTGCCTGGTAGGCGGAAGCCAGCTGGGCAATGGTGGTGCAGCTGTTTTTCAAAGAATCCACAGACCGTGCTTTCAGATAATTCCGCACCAGAAGCTGAAAGGAGATACCCACCAGCAGAAGCGCCGCCAGTAATATCACCACATAGGTGAAAAAATTACGGCTGAAGGTCGTTTTCATTCTTACAGGACCTCAAATTTATAGCCCACTCCCCAAACGGTTTTCAAACACCACTTGTCAGAGATGTTTTCCAGCTTCTCTCTTAACCGCTTTACGTGGACATCCACAGTCCGGGAGTCACCGAAATAGTCAAAGCCCCAAACCTCATCCAGCAGCTGGTTGCGGGTATACACCCGGTTGGGAGAGGAGGCAAGGTAAAACAGAAGCTCCATTTCCTTGGGGGGCGCTTCTACCTTTTTTCCGTCTACCGTCAGAGAAAAAGAGTCCATATCGATCACCAGCTTGTCAAATTCCAGTCGGCGGGCTGCAGGAGCGTCACTCCGGTCAGTCCGGCGGAGCACAGCTTCGATCCGTGCCAGGACTTCCTTCATTTCAAAGGGTTTGGTGATGTAATCGTCAGCACCGCTGCGCAAGCCGGTCACTTTATCATCGGTTTCCGCTTTGGCAGTAAGCATTATTACCGGGGTGGTGCTCTCTGCCCGGATGGTGCGGCAGACGGTCCAACCGTCCATAACCGGCATCATCACATCCAGAAGCACAATGTCCGGATGAATCGCCCGAAATTTTTCCAGCCCGCTGCCGCCGTCGGCAGCTATAGTCACCGCATAGCCTTCTTTTTCCAGATACAGCTGAAGCAGCTCAGCGATATGCTTTTCGTCTTCTACAATCAAAACAGATACTGCCATAAAAACCCCTCCTATGGTGATTCTTTCTTTTTTTCTTATTATAACCCGGAAATGCCGTTTTGGGTGAACAATTTGTAAAGAGTTTCACCCCAAAATGTTAACAGGCAATATTTTCTTGCAACTTGCGCCTGGAAATAGTATAATAAAAGAAGTGTTGAAAGGAGAGGAGATTGTTATGGATACGATCTTTGAGCTGCTGAAGGCGGTATTGTTCGGTATCGTGGAAGGAATTACGGAATGGCTTCCGGTGTCCTCCACCGGTCATATGATCCTGCTGGATGAGTTTGTGAAGCTGCAGGTTTCGGAAGCTTTTTATGAAATGTTTCAGGTGGTGATCCAGCTGGGTGCTATTCTGGCGGTGATCCTGCTGTTTTTCCATAAGCTGAATCCCTTTTCTCCCAAAAAGGATCAGATCCAGAAAAAGGATACCTGGCAGCTTTGGTTTAAAGTTGTAGTGGCGGTGCTGCCCTCGGCAGTGATCGGCGTTCTGCTGGATGACTGGATGGATGCCCACCTTTATAATTATGTTGTGGTGGCGATCACCCTGGTTCTTTACGGCATTGCTTTTTTGTTTATGGAACGGGACAACAAGAAAAGTACAGCCAAAGTTACCGATGTGTATGCCATTGATTACCGCACGGCGATCCTTATCGGCTGCTTCCAGTGTTTGAGCCTGATCCCCGGCACATCCCGGTCCGGTTCTACTATTCTGGGTGCCATTATTTTGGGCGTGGGACGCAGCGCAGGTGCGGAATTCTCCTTCTTCCTGGCGATCCCCACAATGCTGGGTGCCAGTGCTTTGAAGCTTTTGAAGTTTATGCTTTCCGGTGTTACTGCCGGCGGTCTGGAGCTGGCGGTGCTGGCAATTGGCTGCGTAGTCAGCTTCCTGGTGAGTCTGCTGGTGATCAAAGGCCTTATGGAATATGTGCGCAAGCACCGCTTCCGGGTGTTCGGTTTTTACAGAATCATTCTGGGTGCTCTGGTGCTTCTGTACTTTGTACTGAGATAGGGGGAAACTACAATGAAAAAACGCTTTTGGTGTTGCCTGGCGACCTTTGTGCTGCTGCTTTGCTTGGTTCCTGCTTTGCGGGCGCAGGCGCTGGAGCCTCAGACTTCTTATAATGTAGGGGATAATAACTATGTGGGCAACTGGGCAGCTACTGTCAAATCCCATTTGGTAAAGGTAAATAACGGCTATATGCGTGTGGAGGCACTGGGAAGCAGAGTTGTGGTGGAGTATTACAACAACAGCTTCCAGATCACTTCCCAAAAGTATATTCAATATGAACTGCCTCTTTTTGGCGGCTTCTATGCCGGCACGGACTATTACTTCCTGGTGTTCGGTCAGGAGAACCTCTCGGAAAGTGACGGCGTGGAAATCATGCGGGTGGTGCGCTATTCCAAGGATTGGCAGCGGCAGGCTTCCGCCAGCGTGTACGGTGCCAATACTACAAAGCCTTTCCAGGCAGGCAGCCTGCGGATGGTGCAATACGGCAACTTCCTGTATATCCACACCTGCCACGAGATGTACACATCCGCAAAGGACGGAAAAAACCATCAGGCAAATATGACCTATTCCGTGCAGATCTCCAGTATGACCATTCGGGATCAGCGGTATAATGTTTCCAGCATCAAAAAAGGCTTCTCCAGCCACTCCTTTAATCAGTTTGTGGCAATGGACGGCAACAAATTGATCACGGTGGACCACGGTGATGCCTATCCCCGGAGCATCGTCCTGTGCCGCTATCAGAACTACAGTGACGGCAGTGCCAAAATGTACGGCTACCCGGAATATACCGATATTTTGCCCATCGTAGGTGCCATAGGAGATAACAAAACCGGTGCGAAGGTGGGCGGTCTGCAGGTGACGGATACCCACTATCTGGTGGTGGGAACCTCCATAGTTCAGCAGGGGGGTCAATACTGGTCGGATACGCAGAATATATTCCTGGCTGCCGTGGACAAAAATAACCTGTCTGTCAACAGAGTGTTTATAACCTCCGGTGCACCTTCGGAGCGGATCCGGTACTCCAATCCCCATCTGGTAAAGATCAATAATAATCTGCTGCTTCTGATGTGGCAGCTGGATAACAAGGTTTATTACCAGTATCTCAATGGCTATGGCGGTACGGTCAGCGGTGTGCTGTCTATGGATGGTCAGCTGTCTGACTGTATGCCCATTGTAAACGGCGATTTTATCACCTGGTATGTGACGAACGGAGATCAACCTAAGTTCTATCATATCGACACCTTCAGCAAGGGCGCTACCGGCTGGATCACAGTAAACGGAAACCGATACTACTGTAATGCTTCCGGCAACCGTGTTGCCGGCTGGCTGAAGATCGGAGACAATAAGTACTATCTTAACAATCAGGGTGTTATGCTCACCGGCTGGTGGAGAATCAGTAATAAGATCCATTTCTTCAATTCTAATGGTATTATGGCTACCGGTTGGTGGAAGATCGACGACAATACTTACTATTTTAAGAAAACGGATGGTTCTATGGTCACCGGGACGGTGAAGATCAGCGATGCCTGGTGTAAATTTAATGGCGTTGGTGTGTTCCAGGGGTATGTACCCAAGGGTAAGCAGGTGGTGAACGGCAATACCTATTACATTGGTGCAAACGGTAAGATACTCACCGGCTGGCAGACCATTAAAGGCAAGAAGTATTATTTTAAGGTCGGCACCGGCGGCACAATGGCAACCGGCTGGACCACCATCGGAGGCAAGAAGTATTATTTTAAGCAGGCAGACGGATCTATGGTCTCCGGCACTGTGCTCATCGGCGGTGCATACCATTTGTTTGACAGTAACGGTGTATATAAGAAGATCGCTACACCCGGCTGGTTTACTTTGAACGGGAACAAGTATTATCTGGATTCAAAGAGCAAGCCTGTGCTCCGTTGGAAAACCATCAGCGGCAAGAAGTATTACTTTAAGGTAGGCACCGGCGGCACCATGGCAACGGGCTGGACTACCATTGGCGGCAAGAAATATTATTTTAAGCAGGCAGACGGCTCTATGGTGTCCGGCACTGTAACCATCGGCGGTGTATTCCAGCGGTTTACCTCTGAGGGTGTTTATATCGGCAAAGCTGCCCCCGGCTGGTTGACAGTAGGCAGCAAAAAGTATTATCTGGATAAAAACAGCAAGCCGGTAACCGGCTGGAAGACCGTCAGCGGCAAAAAATACTATTTTAAAGTGTCGGATAATACGATGGTCACCGGACTTGCCAGGATCAATAATGTGTTCTATAAATTTAGTTCTGCCGGTGTATATCAGGGCTATGCTCCCGCCGGAAAGCAGACCATTTCCGGAAAGACCTACTATCTCAACAGCTCCGGTAAATACGTCTGCGGCTGGCGCACCATCAGCGGTAAGAAGTACTATTTTAAATACTCCGACGGTACGATGGCTACCGGCTGGACTACCATCGGCGGCAAGAAGTATTATTTCAGTGTCAAAACCGGCGCAATGGTCACCGGCACAGTAAAGATCAGCAATGCCTGGTGCAAGTTCAATTCCAGCGGTGTGTTCCAGGGGTATGTCCCCAAGGGCAAGCAGGTGGTGAACGGTAATACCTATTTTATTGGTGCAAACGGTAAGATTCTCACCGGCTGGCAGACCATTAATGGCAAGAAGTATTATTTTAAGGTCGGCACCGGCGGCACAATGGCAACCGGCTGGACCACCATCGGCGGTGTGAAGTATTATTTCAAGCAGGCAGACGGATCTATGGTGTACAATACTGCCCGGATCGGCGGCGTATTCTACCAGTTTTCAGAAAGCGGTCGTTACTTAGGCATTCATGATTCCGGCTGGATCTATTACCAGGGGCAAAACTACTATCTGGGCAGCAATGGAAAACCCCGGACAGGCTGGGTGGAAGATTCCTATCACGGCACTTGGTATTATTTCCGGTCCTCTGACGGCACGATGGTTACCGGCTGGCAGACCATTGGCGGAAGGAAATACTACTTCCACGAAGACGGCACTATGGCAACCGGTTGGGTCTATATTGCCGGACACGTTTATGTGTTTGGGGATAACGGTGTATACATAAGAAAAGAATACTGATCCTGCAGGGACTGTTGCATTCATTTGGCAACAGTCCCTTTGCTCTCTGCGCAGGATATGTAAATATGACAGATTTTGTTTTTGAAAAAACCTTGAAAAAGGTGGGTTTTTTGGCAAAAAAGGGCAATTTAAGCGTTTTTCCCAAAATCCCCCCGGTGGGGGATATAAAAAATATGTAAAAATGTGTTCAAAACAACGATTGACTTTGGCGAAATAAAGCTGTAGAATAATACTGATATACTAGCGCCCGTATGGAAATACGGGTTCAAGAATCTATATATTAGGAGGAAACAAGATTGAAGGATTGGGCATTTACTACCACCGTCGAGGAGATGGAAGCCGCCACCAATTCTCTGCTGGAGACAGCACAGAAGGTCGGCGCTGATACTTGGCAGCAGCGTGCCAAGAACCAGTCTCCTCACTGCGGCTTCGGCGAAGGCGGCACCTGCTGCCGGATCTGCTCCATGGGTCCCTGCCGCATCACTCCCAAGGCACCCCGGGGCATCTGTGGCTGCGACGTCCACGGTATCGTGGGCCGTAACTACCTGCGTTTTACCGTAGGCGGTACCGCTGCACACTCCGACCATGGCCGTGAGATTATGCACACCCTGCACCAGACCAAGGAAGGCGGCAACTATCAGGTGAAGGATCCTGAGAAGCTGATCCGCATCGCCAAGGAATGGGGCGTTGAGACCGAGGGTAAGGACATTTACGCTCTGGCACACGAAATGGCTGAGATCGGCTTGCTGGAGTACGGCTTCCCCTTCGGCGAGCAGAAGTTCGCACAGCGTGCTCCTGAGCACACCAAGGAACTGTGGCGGAAGGCTGAGATCATGCCCCGGGCTATCGACCGGGAAATCGCAACTGCGATGCATATGACCCATATGGGTTGCTCCTCTCTGCCTGAGGCTCTGATCCGTCAGGCTCTGCGTGCCGGCTTGTCCGACGGCTGGGGCGGTTCTATGATGGGTACTGAGTTCTCCGACGTTATGTTCGGCACTCCCACCCCTATTGATACCGAGGCTAACATCGGTGTTATGGAGAAGGAAAACGTGAACA
>JAZQHW010000015.1:0-3789 GCA_045540795.1 Faecousia sp.
AAGAGAAAGCTGAGAGCTTTGGTGGAAAACGGTTATGTTTCCGGTTGGGATGATCCCCGTATGCCGACCCTATGCGGTCTACGCCGCCGTGGCTATACGCCTAAGGCTATCCGCAATTTCTGTGACCGTGTCGGTGTCGCAAAATCCCCCAACACCATCGAATTCGGCTTCCTGGAATACTGTCTGCGGGAGGATCTGAACGAAACCGCACAGCGGGTAATGGCAGTACTGAAGCCCATTAAGCTTACCATCACCAACTATCCCGAAGGTCGGTCCGAGATCTTTGATGTGGAAAACAATCCCAACGATCCGGAAGCCGGTACCCGTCAAGTCACCTTCTCCCGTAATCTGTGGATCGAAGCAGATGACTTCCTGGCAGAGCCTGTGCCTAAGTACAAGCGCCTGTTCCCCAACGGACCGGAGTGCCGCCTGAAGGGTGCATATTTGGTTACCTGCACCGGTTGCGTTACAGACGAAAACGGTAATGTCACCGAAGTATTGGCAACCTACGATCCCAATTCCCGTAGCGGTGATCCTGCAGACGGCCGTAAAGTCAAGGGCGCTACCATCCACTGGGTAGATGCCGACAATTGTGTGGAAGCTGAAGTCCGTCAGTACAGCAACCTGTTTGATGACCCCGATCCGGACGCAGCCGGTAAGGATTTCCTTGCTTGTCTGAACCCCAACTCCCTGGAAGTTCTCACAGGCTGTAAGCTGGAAAAGAGTCTGGAAAATGCAAAGGCACCTAATTCCTACCAGTTTATGCGTTTGGGTTACTTCTGCCCCGACAGCAAGGATTCTACTCAGGATCATCTGGTATTTAACCGTTCTGTCAGCTTGAAGGACAGCTTCAAGCCCAGCAAATAACACACTATAGAACAAGCACAGGGCTTGCAAAAAATTGCGAGCCCTGTGCTTTTTATTTTTCAAAAAGATCTTTTACACGCTTCATCATTTCCATAATAGGAAGATTGTAGGGGCATCTTGTTTCGCAGACACCACATTCAACACAATCGGAAGCCTTTTTCTCCTGAGCAAAGTATCTGCCGGTGGACCATTCTTTCAAATCATAACGCTTATAGTATCCCTCGAAAAGGAACTGGGAATAGATTGAAATACCCGCTGTACAAGGAGCACAATAATTACACCGCCGACAAAACTGAGTTCCCAAGCTCTCCCGGATCTGGGAGATTTTCCCTTCTTCCTCCGGGGTAACAGGAGTCTTATCCATAATTGCAGCATAGTTTTGATCTGCTTCAGACAACTCTGCCATACCAGGAATGATCACAGTTACATTGGGATTGGCAGCAATGAAGCGCAGGGCAACTGTTGCATCGTCTATAGCACCGCCTGCCAAAGGCTTCATATCGATAAAACCGATATTCCGCTTCGCACAAACATCGATTAGCTCTGCACCCTGGGTTTCCACCAGGTTATAAGGAAACATAATCGTTTCTACCCAGTTCAGCTCCACAGCCTTTTTAAACAAGTCTGCAGTATGAAGTGTAATGCCGATATGACCAATCTTTCCCGCTTCCTTTGCCTCCCACAGTGCTTCCAGTGCACCACCGGGTTGCTGAACCTTAACGAGATCATCCGGTGTAGGATTATGGATTTGATACAGATCGATGTAATCTGTACGGAGATTCTTCAAACTGGTCTGAATATCTGCTGCCATAGCTTCTTTTGTCCGCGCCATACTCTTGGTTGCAAGAACGAAATCCTGACGGATTCCTTCCAATGCATAACCCAAGTATTCCTCACTGACGCTATAGCCACGGGCAGTGTCAATATAATTGACTCCCATCTTATGCAGCTTATGGATCAACGCTTTCGTACCCTCGGCATCAATACGCTGAATGGGGATGCCACCAAAACCCATACGGGAAACCTTTAATCCGGTTTTTCCTAAAACTCTGTATTCCATCATTTTTTATCCTTCATCTGTGCCTGCAGGTGCATAGACAGCACTGCCAGGGACGTTGCCATATTCTCATTCTGCACCAGAATATTCCCAGGGACATCCAAATGGGTAGGTGCAAAATTCCAAATTGCTTTTATACCGCAGGCAATAAGCTGATTACATACAGACTGTGCAAATTCAGCCGGGACAGTAATAATACCCATCAAAACCTTATTGGTCTTACAGAAGCTTTCCAAATTCTCCATAGGATAAACGGACTTTCCCTCCGGCGTTACACGAGCAGTGGAAATCACATCGAAAGCAGCCTGAATATTCAAGCCGTATGCTCCAAAGCCGCTATAACCCAGCAGTGCCTGACCCAGCTTACCTGCACCAACAAGGATCGCATCTGTTGTATTATCGTAGCCTAAAAACTGGCTGATATCTTCAATAAGACTTTCACGCAGATAACCAATCTTGGGTCTGCCACCATCGGAGACCATTGCCAGGTCTTTACGAACCTGCACCTCGCCCATTCCCAATGCATTCGCCAAAGCCGTTGCGGAAATATAAGGACTTGTGCCCTCGGGAATCTCCTTCAAGTATGCCAAATAACCGGGCAGACGCTTCAACACAGATTTTGAGATTTCTTTTCGTTCCATATAGTACCCACCTTTTCGATACAAAACAGTATCGATATAATTTTGTATCGATTATAGCAGGTTTCCCTCATAATTGCAAGCACAATTTACACACAAGTTGTTTGCCGAATGATTTCTTTTTTCAGTCGAAGCATTATCTTTTTTTCCAAGCGGGAGATATATGACTGAGAGATCCCCATTTTTTCAGCCACATCTTTTTGCGTCAGTTCTTGTCTGCCGTCCAGACCAAAGCGTAAAACAACGATTTCCTTTTCCCGTTCGGGCAGTTCATTTACCGCTTTACGCAACAAACACAGATCCACATCATCCTCCATAGGTCGAAGGATCATATCTTCATCAGTTCCCAATATATCTGACAGAAGCAGTTCGTTACCGTCATAATCCATATTGATCGGTTCATCCAAAGAAACCTCTGTTTTTTGGTTGGATATTTTACGGATATACATTAGGATTTCATTCTCAATACAACGGGAAGCATAGGTTGCCAACTTTATATTTTTCTCTCTTCTGTAAGTTCCAACGGCTTTAATCAGTCCAATCGTACCAATTGATATCAAATCCTCCAGGTATATTCCCGTGTTTTCAAATCTTCTGGCGATAAAAACCACAAGTCGCAGGTTTCTTTCGATTAATATTTGTTTTGCATTATCATCTCCCTTTTCCAGAGATTCCAAAGTTTTTAGTTCCTCTTCTTTGTTAAGAGGCGGTGGTAACACATCACTGCCTCCTATGTAAAACACAGGTTTAGAAACCACAAAACCCAACTTAACTAACAATCCAAAAATATTCATTATCCAACTCCCCCTGTCAAAGCTTGATAATTATTCTTCCCCGGAAGGCTTACCGGAGCAAATGCCACAACTGTACTGCCACTCCACTTTCCAATACGGACATTGGCAATTCTCACCGCCAAGAGCAGACCTCTATTCCCTATTGTGGTATACGGAATTATCCGTAGTCCGGAAATACTCTTTTCTAGTATTGTTTCATAGGGATCATTTAATTGTTTTGGCGTTAGCCCTGTAAGCGTCTGTGCGATATCAGCACCAACAACCAGAACCGAAGCTCCTGTTAAAGGATCCCGGAGGGTATTTCCGGTATCTTTCAAAGCTGTAAATGATACTCTTTTGCCCGCATACTCGATTTCTACAGGAACACAGTCACCACCACCCGTTCTCCCATCCTTGCACACGACACATAAAAGAACAATACTGCCGGCAAACA
>JAZQHW010000016.1:0-3891 GCA_045540795.1 Faecousia sp.
AAAATGCTCGGGGAATGCCGTTGTCATAGCCTGAAAACAATCGCTCAGCTGCTGTGTCTGTACGCCATAGGCTTGCACATCTATCTTCAGCTCAGTCAGCTCTTTCATCTGAGCGTTGTTCCACATCTGATCAAAGACAACGTGCTCGAATATCATTACTGACTCCCCTACCTGCAAAGGCTCTTGCATCAGGAAATAAAATTCATACTTACCTTCTGCGTTATCTGCCACTTGGATCATTGCATAGCGGTCATTGACACAGACATCTTCGATGCCATTCCAATCCTCCAGCTCTACGTGCTCATCCAGCAAGCCACCCGTGAGAAGTCGCTCAATATCGATTTCCGCATAACCCGAGTAACCGATAACCTTATGCAGATCTCCCACGCCATCGGTGAGTGTCACCTTGGCGGCGATCCACTCAGGAGCATCACCGGTATTTGTAATGGTAGGGTCCTTGTAGACGGACATACCGGGGTAGATCTTGCCGTAGTCACGGACTTCAGACAGATCTCTCTTGCCGATAAACATCCTCTGCTGTGGGTCCTTTACAAGATTGCCATATTCATCCTGCTTTACAGCGGATTCCACAAGGGTAATTCGCACATTGCCTGCGGTAAAGGTGTTGGTAGCCGCCTTCTTGGTATCGGTGAAATAGGCAATGGTCACGCCAAGGAACATCATCACAAAGACCGAGAGGATCACACAACTCATAATCAGATTGAATTTTACAATTTTCTGTGCATTCATTGTCTAATCCTCCTTTCACGGATCTAATGCCTGCCATGCAGCAGCAGGGGTTGTAAGTCCATCACTTTGGATGGCATAGGCGGTGACTGTCAGGGTGGGATTCACCGTAACCCCACTAAGTTGTTCCTCCGTCACGGTGTCCTTGATGTGAATGCTGTTATTTTTCAGCACCGTGAACAATTGATCTGCAGAAGACTTTTCCACCATTTGATAGAAAACGCCTGCCTGTCCTTCAAGGGCTATCCAGCCATCCTGAATCTCATAAGTACAGAAGGTGTCGAAGTCGTTTTCCTTATCTACCTTCACAAACAGCCAGCTTTTTTCACTGTTGGCAAGCACCGTTACGGTTGGGTCCTTGGGTAAGGTTACCCCGGGGGTCATTTTATACTCGATATCAGTCTCCGTCAGGGTGATGTCCACACCGCCTACGGTAAAGGTGTTGATAACGGGTTTGGATGAGGAGACAAGAAGAGCAACCGTGACCCCAACGCCCACTGTCAGTAAGAGAGCTGATGTAACTATGAGCCAAATAAGGCTTTTTCTCATTTCCTCACCTTCTTTTTTGATAATTTCTTCGAATATGTGCCTTAACTCTCAAAGATCAGCCTTAAGGCGTAACGTTTTCGGGCTTCTGAGCAGGAGGAGGCGTTAACAGTTCAAAATTAGCTGTTTTGTCCTGAACCTCTGTGTAAGCATCATCATTTTGGAGAGTTGTATCATAGGGATTCACGGGATTAACAATACCGCACTGATAGGGGAAAGAGTTCTTAACTGACTCCCAAGCAGCCCTGGTCAGCGCATGGCTATCGGTAGTTTCAGCGCCGTCAAAGCCGGTAGCCTGAATAGCAAAAGCGGTAAACGTTACATGAGCCGCACCGTAAACAGACACATCCACATTGTCATGGATGGTGAAGTTGTCGCACAGACGCAACTCACCGGCGGGGGCAGAATCAAGCACCGCACCGTCGATGCGCTGTTTTGTGGACTTGGTTACCACTTCAGGAGTGATCTTGCCGGTTGCGATGTCGCGGGTACCGTACACCCAAACGATTTCTGTGCCGTCACCGCTACGCACATACTCAACCCAACCGTATTTTTCCATCTGCTCACGCATAGACAGAGGAGTATCGACTGTTGCGGGGTCATCATCGCGAACACGGTCACTATAGTTACCTGCCTCAGCACTGCGGATCAAGTTTGCAGACTTAACAAACAGGTACATTTTATCCGATTCACTGGTAACGGTAATGGTAGGGTCCTTGATATAGGTTTTGCCGGGAAGCAGGTGATAGCTGTTGGTATCGACCTTTACAGCATCTCCGTTACTTCCGTTGAGTTCTTCACCAGCGGCGTTAACCAGCTTACCGTCGGAGTTAACCTTGGACTCCTTCATATCGATGCTGATATTACCTACGGTGAATACGTTGGAAACACCGGAAGAAGATGTCAGCAAAGCAATAGTAGTCAGGACAGAGCCAACTACCAATGTGACTGCACACAAAGTAAGTACAGCTGCGGTCAAAAGCTTCTTTTTCATTTTTTGTTCCTCCATTTGAAATCATTTATTAAAAATGCCCTTTGGCAAGTTTAACCGTTGTTATTCTCCTCACCTGTTTCAGATCGGGATTCCTTCTTCTTGGAAAAAAGCGCATCAATTATATAAGAAACAGCCAGCACCGCTGCGACGGTTCCCACCACAGTAATCACTCCCTTTGGCTGCTGCAGATAATTGGACAGATAGCCTAAGTAAGGGATACTGAAGGTAGCCTTGCCGATCACGGCAGAAGCAGGGGTAACTCCGTCCACGGTTTCATTGGCATCACCTTGAGTGCGAAAACCAAGGTTGTTTGTTCCCTCCCCGTGCACCTCAATGATGCGGTGGGTGGCAATTACATCGCCGGTAAGGCGGAAGGTAATGGGATCGCCTACCTTCAGGGTGGTGGGGTCAACCTTCTTTACATAGACGACAGAACCCACATGGTAGGTCGGCTCCATTGAGCCGGAAAGCACAGTGTAGGGGGTAAAGCCAAATGCACGGATCCCCACCAGCGCGATTGCCAGCAGAACCACCACTGTAACCAATGCGGTGCTCAGAGTTTTCGATATAATTTTAAGAATTTTTTCCATTTCAAAGCCTCCGCGGCAGGTATCTGTGCAGTACGAAACAGATATGCCCGTTTAACCTTAAATTATACGCCTCTGTTTCCGTTTTGTCAATCAATGCTGACAGAAAAAAGTGTAGTTTTTTCAACGATTTTCCCGTTTTGATCCGTTCATTATTTAAAAGCTTCCCTTTATGTTTGTAAGGGTCTGCCTGTGCTCTGAGACGCCTTACGTGTCTGTTTTAAAAAAATACAATTCACGCATAAATATGACCGTTATGCACGAAAAACGGATAAAAATAAA
Source organism: Faecousia sp. (assembly GCA_045540795.1). Taxonomy (GTDB): domain Bacteria; phylum Bacillota; class Clostridia; order Oscillospirales; family Oscillospiraceae; genus Faecousia. Next base: position 3,157 of record JAZQHW010000016.1, read on the forward strand.
ATCAAATGAATAAAATTGTGTTTTTTGCAAGAAATATTCAATTTTCGCTTGACTAACCGCAATTTTTATGTATAATTATACAAAAATACGAATCGTAAGGAGTTCATTTGTTTGAAAAAGATATTTATTGACGGCAGTGCGGGCACAACGGGACTTAAAATAAAAGAGCGTTTAACACAATATACCGATATACAGCTTATCACCTTATCGGAGGAAAAGAGAAAGGATACCCTTGCAAGAAAGGAAGCATTAAACAATGCAGACATTGCGTTTTTATGCTTGCCTGACAGTGCGGCGATAGAGGCAGTAGGTCTTATTGAAGATCCCGACACGGTGATCATAGATACCTCCACCGCGCACAGAACTAAAGAAGGCTGGACATACGGCTTTCCTGAGCTTGTAGGCTGTGAAGCCATAAAAAAAGCAAAAAGGATAGCAAATCCCGGTTGCCACGCAAGCGGCTTTCTTGCACTTATAAAGCCCTTGTGTGATGCGGGCATTATTTCTTCCTCTTGTGATATTTCCTGTTTTTCCGTTACGGGATATTCAGGCGGAGGAAAGGGTATGATCGCGCAGTATGAGGCAGATGAAAAAAGTGAGCTTTTGTGCGCACCAAGACAATACGGACTTACGCAGCAGCACAAGCACTTAAAGGAGATGCAAAAGCTTTCGGGACTGGAAAAGGCGCCCTTATTTTCGCCTATAGTTGCTGATTTTTACAGCGGTATGGAGGTT
>JAZQHW010000017.1:0-5080 GCA_045540795.1 Faecousia sp.
CTTGGGCGTTCTGACACCAATGGAGAAACACCACAGCTATCTATTGGCAGCATAAAAAGACTTCCGGTAACCCAAAATAGGTCACCGGAAGCAAGAAAATTTTTATTTTATTTCACTGTCTACTTGACGGGGTGCAGTTCAGAATGGGACAACCCGTTTTCTATGTATTTTACAGACCTGCCAGCTCCAGAAGCTGAGGAACCTTGTCCTCCCAACCCAGAGCCATGATGTGCAGACCCTGGCAGTAGGGACGGCACTCTTTAATGATCTGTGCGGCGATCTCAACGCCGGTGATACCTGCTTTGGCACGCTCTTTGTCTGCTGCCAAAGCGTCGATCATATGCTGGGGCACATGGATACCTGCCACGTTGTTGTTCATAAACTTCGCCATACCGGCAGACTTGGGAATGATCACACCCAGCTGCACAGGTTTACCAAACTGCTTTGCCTTTTCTGCAAAGGCAATGAATTTTTCGGAATCGAAGACTGCCTGGGTCTGGAAGTATTCCGCACCAGCCATAACCTTCCGCTCCATCTTTGCAAGCTGAGCATCCACAGAGTCAGAGCAGGGGGAAACCACAGCACCCTTGGCGAATTTGGGAGGCTCGCCTACCAGCTCGTTGCCGCCCAGATCCACACCCTTTTCCAGCTGGGAAACGGTGTGCAGCAGGGAAACGGAGTCCAGATCGAAAACAGGCTTTGCACCGGGATGGTCACCCATACGGGTGTGGTCACCGGTGAGGCAGAGGATGTTCTCAATGCCCAGCATTGCGGCACCCAGCAGCTCGGACTGAAGTGCGATCCGGTTCCGGTCACGGCAGGTCAGCTGCAGGATGGGATCCAAGCCGCCGTTTTTCATTGCTACGCATACAGGCAGGCTGCCCATACGCATAACAGAGGATTGGTTATCGGTGACGTTTACAGCGTGAATACCGGAGAGGTACTCCTGTGCTTCCTTCACCACATGGCTGCAGTCAGTGCCCTTGGGAGGACCAACCTCTGCAGTGATGACAAATTGTCCGTTATCAAATAATTCGGTAATTCTCATATTCCATATACTCCTATTGCCATTATTTATTGTAGTCCCGGAGCTGGATGGGGCATTTGAGCATATCCAGACGGCCTACCTGTGCCAGCCGGCGAACGATTTGTTCCCAGCCGCAGTCCATATCGGGGTCTACCTCGCACTTGCCGTTTTTAGCACCGCCGCACTGACCGTTGATCAGGCTTTTGGAGCAGGCAGTGATGGGGCAAATGCCGCCGGTGATGTTCAGGTAGCACTGACCGCACTGTCCGCAGTCACGCTCCAGGGGGGTCACACCCTGGTGACCGGGCAGGGCATAGGTGTCGCAGCCGGCACAGACACGCTTGGTGTCCAGGTAACCGGCAACGGTCTGTACGCCTACACCACAGGACAGAACCAGTACGGTATCTGCGGCTTTGATGGCATCGGCGTATTTTTCAAGGCGCAGGGGCAGGTTGTCGATGTTACACAGATAATCTGTGGTCAGAACACCGGTGAGCTTGTCTGCCAGTTGCTTTTCCAGGGCGTCGGCAGCTTCCTCCGGGAAACGGACTTCCTTACAACCGTGGCAGCGGATCAGGAATACTTTACCCTGTGCCAGCGTTTCCAGTGTTTCGTTGGATTTCAGTTCGGTGATCAGCATATTACTTCATCCCCCTTACTGCATTTTTGCCCGCCTTGATCTTGGTGACCAGGGGGATCTTGGAAGAGCAGATAAATTCGCAGCAGCGGCATTCCATACAATCCATTACATTCTGCTGCTTCATACCCTCCCAGTTTTCCTCATCTGCGTACTTGGCAAAGTACAGAGGCTTCAGCTCCATAGGACATACATCCATACATCTGCCGCACTTAATGCAGGAAACTGCCTGGCTGGGATCGGTGTTGATGGCAATGATGCCGTTGGAACCCTTCATAATGGGGAAGTCCAGAGAGGTCTGGGGGAAGCCCATCATAGGACCACCGGCTTTTACAGTGGCAGTGGGGTCGGTGATGCCGCCGCAATGGTCAATCAGTGCCTGGGCGGAGGTGCCGATCCGGACCATAAAGTTGCCGGGGTTTTTAATGTATTCACCGGTGACGGTGGTTACACGCTGGATCAGAGGCATACCGGTGGAAATGGCGTCGGCAATGGCTTTGGTGGTGCTGACGTTGCCCACCACGCAGCCTACATCGGCAGGCAGACCGCCGCTGGGAACCATTCTGCCGGTGACCCGCTTGATGAGCATTTTTTCTGCGCCCTGGGGATACTTGGTCCGGGCAGCGCATACTTCAATGCCCTCCAGAGAAGCAACCTTCTCTTCCATAAGACGGATGGCATCGGGCTTGTTGTCTTCAATGACGATCACACCCTTGGGTGCGTTAACTGCCTTCATCATTGCCTGCAGACCCAGGATCACATCGTCTGCATAGTTCAGAAGCAGCTGATGGTCAGCGGTGAGATAAGGCTCACATTCACAGCCGTTGAGCAAAACATATTCAATGGGCTTGCCGGGCTGCAGCTTTACATAGGTGGGGAAGCCTGCACCGCCCATACCTACGATACCGGCATTTTTCACGATCTCCACGATCTGTGCGGGCTCCAGCTGGGACAGGTCTCCCTGGGGCTGCACGGATTCGTGGGGGGTGTCCTTGCCGTCGTTGGCGATCACAACGCTGAGGCAGGTGCCACGGTTGGCGTGGGGACGCTCCTCAATGGCAATGACCTTGCCACTGACAGAAGCGTGGACCGGTGCACTGATGAAGCCGGCAGCCTCACCGATCACCTGACCCATCTTTACCTCGTCACCCACCTGCACAACGGGGTTGGCAGGGGCACCCAGGTGCATAGACATAGGGATCACGACAGTTTCCGGTACCGGGAAAGCTTCCAGAGGCTTGTGCTCGGAGTATTCCTTGTGCTCGGAAGGATGTACACCGCCGTAGTAGCCGGCAAAACGCTGCTGGCGGATGGTGTTTACATATTCGTTTACCAGCTTGTGACTGACCTTGCTGTAGTCCCGGAGCTGGACAGGCTGAGCGGTAAGCTCACCCAGCCGGTTCTGGGAAGCCAGACGCTGCTGGATCTTTTCCCAGGCGCAGTCCTTGTCGGGGCTGATCTCACACTTGCCGTTTTTGGCACCGCCGCACTGACCGTTTACCAGACTCTTGGAGCAGTCTACGATGGGGCAGATACCGCCGGTGATGTTCAGGTAGCACTGGGCGCAGGCATCGCAAGCCTTCTTGGTCAGCGCCATACCGTGATGACCGGTGTAGTTGATGGAATCCGCAGCGGCAAACACAGGCAGCTTCACGATATCGGCAACGGTCTGAATGCCCAGACCGCAGCTGATAACGAAAACAGCCTTGGTGCCCTGGGGGATCAAATCTGCCAGGGTGGATTCTGTCTGGAATTTGTTGCACAGGAAATCAATATGGACAGAGCCGGTGATGTTTTTGCCCTCTGCCTTGGCAACGGCAAGAAATTCCCCCAGTTCCGGTTCTTCCGTGGTGGTAAATTCCTTGAAGCACTTGTTGCAGGAAATGACGAAAATATCATCGGTTTGGGCTAAATAACCCTGCAGTTCCTCCAACGGCTTTAAGGTGTATTTGGTGTAGTTTTCCAATTCCTCACCTTCCTTGGATGTTAAGTTTTATTGTTCGCAAGGGATAATATAACATAGTTCTTTGAAAAATGCTAGTTCATTTTGCATTCTTTTACAAAATATATGAAAGAAAAAAGAAGAAAGAATATGAAAAAAGATAGTTGAAAAAGAAAGGGAACTATGATACAATGCTAGGTGACTATGGGCAGAGTATGCCTGTAGGCGGATTTTTAGTAAAAACAGGAGGTAGGCTATGCCTCATACCATAGCGGTCGCCGGTAAGGGCGGTGTGGGTAAAACCACCACCTGCGGAATGATCATTGATTATCTGGTAAACAGCAACAAGACCCCGGTTCTGGTGGTGGATGCAGATGCAAACTCCAACCTGAACGAAGTTCTGGGTGTAGAAGCGGAGATCACCCTGGGCGCCATCCGTGAGGAAATGGCACAGGCGGAAATGAAGGGCACTATCCCTGCGGGTATGACCAAAGCGGATTATGCATCCTTTAAATTCAACTCTGCCCTCATCGAAGAGGATGACTACGATATGCTCATTATGGGCAGGACTCAGGGCAAGGGTTGTTATTGCTATGTTAACGGTGTGCTGACTACTTTGGTAGACAAGTACGCCAAAAACTATCAATATATTGTAATGGACAATGAAGCCGGTCTGGAGCATGTGGCAAGAGGCACGCTGCCTCACGTGGACACGATGCTGCTGATCTCCGACTGTTCCCGCCGGGGCATCCAGGCGGCAGCCAGAGTGGCGGAGATGATCGGTGAGCTGGCGCTGAAGCCGGGAAGAATGGGTCTGATCGTCAATCGGGCACCCTCCGGAGAGCTTAGTGACGGCATCAAGGAGGAGATCGCAAAGCACGGTCTGGAACTGCTGGGTGTACTGCCCCAGGACGAGGGTGTGTATAATTGCGACAGTGACGGTGAACCGTCTTCCAAGCTGCCGGGTGACAATCCGGTAAAGCAAGCCCTGAAGGGAATTATGCAGTCCCTGGGCATCTAATCTCATTAATAATTTTAAATTATTATATAAATCAAACCAAGGGGGAAAACAATTATGTCTTTTGAACCTAAGACGCAGCCCTTTAACGGCAAGATCAAAGCCGTGACCCTGGGCACCGGTGACAAGGCAATCGTCATCGGCGGTCAGAATGTGCTGCCGTTCTACACCTTCGATGCAGCGATTGAGAATGCACCGAAGATCGGTGTCGAGATCTCCGATGCCGCTGACCAGTGGGATGTACCCGGCCTGGTAGAATTCTATGCCGGCTGCACCACCATGGCAGAGCGCGCCAAGAAGGCTGAGACCATTGAAGGCGCTGACTTCATCTGCCTGAACTTTGAGTCTGCCGATCCCAACGGCGCTGACCGCTCCGTTGCTGATTGCGTTGCTGACGCAAAGGCTGTTGCAGAGGCTGTTGCTATGCCTATCGTTGTTATGGGCTGCAAGAATCTT
>JAZQHW010000018.1:0-3156 GCA_045540795.1 Faecousia sp.
CAGCGCTTCCGCCTTCTTGTCAGCAGCAGTATAGCTGTGAGCAGCAAGATCGCCGTAAGGCTGACTACACACGGTACAAACAGCCTGTGCAGTACAGGTTGCTGTTCCTCCGGTGTGATTGCTTGAGAGTGCACGAAAGGGAATCTCTGCAATTTCGGTAGTACCATTTTCAGCAAAGAGCTGACCGCAATCGTCACACTTTACGTAAGCATCCCAACCCTTGTTTTTACAGTCGGAAGCCTTCTCTGCAACGGGAGTTTTGTTTGCGTGGGAGCACGCAACGGTTACCACGCAGGTGTCGGTGAAATTGCCGTCTGCCGTGGTGATGGTGATGGTTGCCGTGCCTTCCTTTACGCCGGTAACCTCACCGGTTGTTTCGTTTACGGTGGCAACAGCGGTGTTGTCAGACTTAAACGAAACGGCTTTGTTCGTAGCTTCTGCAGGATTAACGGTGTAACTCGGAGTCTTCAATTCACCTGTCTTGACAGACAAGGTTTCATCAATGGTAACGCCTGTTACAGCTACGGGTTTGGCTACAACGGAAAATGTGGCAGGAACAACTACAGCATTCTTTGTGTTGTAGGTTTCATCGTCTGCCCAATGATCCACAAGACCAAATTCATAGGTCTTGAATGCGGCATCATCGTCAACCGTACACTTGAATGTCATCAGTACAATTTTTTCAGTACCAGTGTAGGAGTATGCGCCAAAGCCGCTGTAGTACATAGACTGTTCAGTCCATCCAGCGCCTTCCGCAGCAAGTGTCCAACCTAAGGTTTCACTGATGCCTTCGGCTGCTGTGCCGCTGTTTGCAACATAAGTAAGTCCCTCGGGAGGTACAACCGTAAACTCCAAGGTGTTTTGCTTACCCGTCTGTTGCATGTACACGGTGAATGTTATCGTATCACCGCGGTGCGCTTCACTTTTGTCTGCTTCAACTGTAAAGGTACAGGTTGAAGCCGGTGCTGCCAATGCCGGCACTGCAGTTGCCAACATACTGAACATCATAACAAAGCAAAGCAAAATAGAGGTAATTCGCTTGTTCATGACCAAGCTCCTTTCAATTATTTGCGGGGCATTTTTCATACACACCGTTTTGCAGCCTCGCTTAGTTACAACACGATGGGGATGTTTCCATCCAATATATTCTTAACTCCTTCGCAGCACATTCCATATGGCGTATGGATATGCTGCGAAGAAATGTAAGACAAGTTATTTACCAAAGAAGACTCGTTTTCTTAGCGTGAGCGTTCAAAAGGCCAACGTCACTGATGGTAATTCGTGTATCACCATTTACGTTAGCACAATCAAACTGATAGCCCTCCAGGGTAGAAACCTTCTTTGCGTGAGCATTTGCCAAGCCGACGTCACTGACGTTGACTCTGCCATCACCGTTGATGTCACCCTTCAAGTGGATCTTGGTATCCTGGGTAACGTCATCGGTGCTGACGACTACGGTATACTCGCGGGTGACGTGGTTTGCTTTTGAAACCTTCAAGGTGTATGTACCTGTGACAACGCCGGAGAACAAGTAGTTTGCTGTGTTACCATTAACGATGGTTTCGTATGCAGGCTCGGTCAATCCTTGCAGAATGAGCTGCAGAGTAATGGTGCCGTTAGCATCGTTAAAGCTGGTAACAGAGCCGCTGACTGTTACGCCGGCATATTCCGCCGCCTTTGGGAAGGTGTAGTAAATGTAAACCGCATTGGTGCTGGCGTAAACCGCGTCATAAGAGCCGTCCTCAATTACCTGCTTGCCGTTGACATATGCGCTTACAGGCGCTACAAACTGGCAGGTGTTGGCACCGTCCAGCTGGGCAGGAATCAGTTTTAACTCTACCCTGTATTTCTTACCCGCTTCAAAGGTGTCAGAGGGATCCAGCTGATGCCCTTCCTCATCAGACCAAACAATTCCGTTTGTACCGGCATAGATGGGATCCAGCTGATACCACTCAGGGTATGCCACCGTTGCCGTATAGTCGGGAGTTTTGCCTGCCTTGGGGGTCTCCAGACCATTTACCATTACGGTAGTAATCTTCTTGCCCTGACAGGTAAAGCTGCAGCTGACTCGACGCTGGGAACTCCAGTAACCCTCCCATATGTTCACCTCCCCCACATAGCCATTGATGGAAGCGGTGGTTGCATTCTCATAATACTTGGAGGTATAGGCAAACTCGTAGCCGTCTTCGGTGATCAGATAAACATATACCAGGTACTCGTGTCCGGGGATAAAGCTTTCGTTTTCGTAGATCCAATCGCTTTCGGTCAGATCAAACCAGCCAATACCGTTTTTGATGTAGTACCACTTTTCTCCTGCCCAATAGGCATCGTAGTAAGTATTCTTGTCGCTGTTGATTTTGTAGCCAGAGCCGCGGACAGCGGCGGCGTAGGTAGGTTTTTCACCGGCAATCGGCTCGGTGACATTCTCGATGATGATATTCTCCACAACGCTGTCATTACACATGCCGAACTCATAGTAGATGGTGATGTAGTGATCCGGATCCATACCATAGGTCTTATGCGCTTTGGTATAATTGCCGTTGACCTTTGCCCAGATATACGGCTCACAATCATCGTAGGACACCATCGTGGGGAACGCATAGCCGGATTTTGTTTGCATTTCCACCGCAAACTTGTAATATTTACCCGCAACGAAGGCTGTATTCTTATCGATCAGCTGCCAGTTATCCACACCGTTGTCAGATACAAACCAGAAGCGGTACAGGGTATAGTTGCTGCTGCCGCCCATAGCGGTGTAGCAAGCGGGTCGGTCAACGGTAACCGTATAACTGGGCAATTGTCCTTCCTTGGGGGCGGTGACAAAAATCTCCGGCGGATAGATCATATCCTTTTGGGAATCACAAACCTCGCAGACATAGTCCAGATCCTCATCCAAATGCTGGCGTAGTCTGGTTTTCGCACCGCATTCGGGACTGACGCACACCAAAATATGACCGTGGTATTTCTTTCTGGCATCTTCGTAAGGGTTAGAACGGGTGGTCAGATAATCCTCATAATACTGATAATTATGCCTTGCCTTCAGGGTAACATCCACCGTTCTTGTTTCGTTGCCCTCCTCATCAGTAATGATACAGGCGTAGATGTATTCGTTACAGCAGGCATCCTCGGGTATTAACAGCTTTAACTCAGGACTGT
>JAZQHW010000019.1:0-9051 GCA_045540795.1 Faecousia sp.
GTTTCAGCTCCGTTCATAGCGAGGCAATAACCGATTTCAACAGAAAGATCTAAAAGTGTAATGTAGTCCATAAACATACTCCCTTCTGCAAAGTGCTGCTATTAAGCAGCACTTTTTTGTGGATAATTATTTACGAACAAAAAGTACGCCAAGGGTTCCGGGACCACAATGGCAGGAAACAGTACAACCTGCTTCTGTTTTATAGATCTTATCAAATGTTGCGCAATTTGAAACGATTTCTTCTACAGAAGAGATACATTCTGCAGGAATAGGTGTATTAGTTATAAACAGGGTGCCGTAGTCAATATCGTTCCGCTGAGAAAGGCGGTCTTTCACATAGGAAATAATGGACTTTGTAATATTACCTCTGTATTTTTTAACAACGGACATTTTCCCGTCCTTTACTTCGATACAGGGCTTAAGATTCAGAAGGTTAGCACCGAGTGCTGCAACGGAGGAGCAACGACCTCCTTTCACCATATAGGTCAGCTGATCCAATACGAAGCTTGCTTCAACCTTTGCAGTATATGCATCCAGCTCATCTTTGATCTTGTCCAGATCATCGATGTTTTCGGCTATTTCGCAAGCTTTAAGCACCACAAGACCCTGTCCGGTGGATAGATTCTTGGAGTCGATTACACGAACGTTATCAAATTCCTCTGCAGCAAGGCAGGCATTTTGATAGCAGGAAGAGAAACCGGATCCAAGGTTGATATGGATGACACCGTCATATTCACCAGCGTATTTCTCAAAAAACTCCATATATTCGCTGACGTTGGTAGCGGTGGTGGAGCAGAGAGAACCGCCATTTGCGACATGTTCAAAAATTTCGGCAGGGGTAATGGTCACACCGTCCTTATAGGCAGAACCGTCTTTGACAATTGTTAAGGGCAGAAGTGTGATGTTAAATTGCTCCAGCAGTTCGTTAGATAAATCACAAGTGCTGTCAGATAATACTTTGATTCTCATAATTATTTCTCCTGTCTATATTGTTTGTTTTGATGGCTTTTTCTGCATCATAAAGCAGGTAGTTTCCATATCTTGTGTTCTTAAATAATCAGCGCCCCAGTCACGCATCGAAACTAAAACCGGCATCAAACTCTTACCTAAGTCTGTTAGAGAATACTCTACTTTCGGAGGTATTACCGGATATACCTCGCGATGGACCAGTGCCTGATTCTCCAACTCTCTAAGCTGATGTGTTAGCATTTTTGGAGTAGCACCGGAGATGGCTTTCCGTAATTCGGTGAAACGAAGTGCTTTTTCAGATAGGTGCCAAAGGATAAGCGCTTTGTATTTGCCGCCAATTAAAGTCAGAGTTGTTTCTACGGGGCATTTTTGTGTTTTGATCATATTCCACCTCCATAGTATCCAAAAGGATAGTAAGGAACAAAATAGTGCATACTTGCCTTTTGGGAATATTATTGTAGAATAGTATCATAGAAATTAACATATGTCAATGAGGTGAAGATGATGCAAATTAAGTTTCGTGTGACCGGTATGACTTGCGCAGCCTGTTCGGCACGGGTTGAAAAAGTAACGGCTCAAGTTACTGGTGTTAAAAAGGTGGATGTGAATCTTCTTGCTGGGAAAATGGATGTTGATGCTGAGAGTAATGAGGTTATAAATGAAATATTTATTGCGGTTAAAAAAGCAGGGTATGGAATTTCCTTGCAAGGAGATCACACAGTAGAGGTTAAAGCTGAAGTTTCTTCGCAGGATGAAATGAAAAAGAGGATTGTTTGGTCAGGATTCTTTTTGGTGATCCTGATGTATTTTACAATGGGTCATATGATCGGATTGCCATTGCCCACTTGGTATCATGGACAGGAAAATGCTGTTTCTGCTGCATTGCTTCAATTGCTTTTGACATTGCCTGTAGTGTTTTTGAATAGATCCTATTATACCAGAGGTATCAAATCTTTATGGAATCGTGCACCGAATATGGATTCATTGATCGCTGTAGGATCCGGATCTGCGCTGATTTACGGAATTATTACTTTACTTGAGATGTCATATGCTATGGGTCACAGTGATTGGGATACTGTAAATAAATGCAGTGGTAATCTGTATTTTGAGTCAGCAGCAATGATACTGACGCTGATTACCGTAGGAAAGTTTTTGGAAACCAGAGCAAAAGGAAAAACCGGTGACGCTATACGTCAATTGATGGATCTTCGTCCCAAAACAGCTTTTGTTCGTCATAATGGTGAATTACAGGAGATAGCTGTTGAAAATGTAAAAGTAGGGGATACTGTAGTGGTTCGCTCTGGCGGACAGATTCCTGTGGATGGTACGGTTGTTGGTGGAAGGGCATCTGTAGATCAAAGTGCTCTTACCGGAGAAAGTATTCCTGTGGAATTGAGTGTGGATGACATTGTCCGTGCAGCAACAATTGTTACAGAAGGATATATCGAGATCCGCGCAGATAAAACGGGAGAGGATACAACACTGGCACAAGTTATTCGTATGGTTGAGGAAGCGGGTGGCTCGAAGGCACCGATTGCCAGATTGGCAGATAAAATCGCCGGTATATTTGTACCGGTTGTGATTGGAATTGCGTTGATTACCTTTTCTATATGGATGATTGCAGGACAAACATTTAGTTTTTCACTGACGACTGCAATTGCTGTGCTGGTAATTTCCTGCCCTTGTGCGTTAGGACTTGCAACACCGGTTGCGATTATGGTTGGTACAGGTCGGGCTGCAAATTTGGGTGTGTTGTTCAAAAATGCGGAAGCTTTGGAGAATCTTCACAATATTGATACCGTGGTTTTGGATAAAACAGGAACGCTGACCAAAGGAAAGCCTGCCGTTACAGATATTATACCTGCTGAATACGATTCGATGCAGCTGTTGAAGATCGCAGCGGCATTGGAGTCTAAATCAGAACATCCTTTTGCAAAGGCAATTATGGAAAAAGTTGCACAGGAGAAGTGTGACTTTCCTGTTGTAGAATGGTTTGAGTCCTTGCCTGGAAAAGGTGTTTGTGGTATAATTGATACCGTTAAGTTCTATGGTGGTAACAAGCAGCTTATGATGTCCCTGGGGATTCTGGTCCCGTCATTTGAAGATTATTCTGACCAGGGTAAGACACCGCTTTATTTTGCAAATGATAATGGCTGTTATTTAGGAGCGATTCTTGCTGCTGATACACTTCGTGAAGACTCTGCTGATGCGGTTTCTGCTTTGAAAAAGCTGCACTTGGATGTAATTATGCTAACCGGTGATAATGCTGCTACTGCGCGTGCAATTGGAGAGAAAGCCGGCATTACAAATGTAATTTCTGACGTATTACCCGGTGAAAAGGCTTCTGTGATCCGTCGCCTTCAGGAAAGCGGAAAGAATGTGCTTATGGTTGGTGACGGTATCAATGATGCGCCGGCATTAGTAACAGCCAATGTGGGTATGTCTATTGCCTCCGGCACAGATATAGCAATTGAGTCTGCGGATGTAGTTCTGATGCAACAATCCCTGTTTGGTGTAACAAAGGCGTTTGAAATCAGTAAAGCGACTATCCGGAACATCCGACAAAATCTGTTTTGGGCTTTCTTTTATAATTGCCTTGGTATTCCTGTGGCAGCCGGCGCTTTGTACCCAGTATTCCAAATTCAGTTGAGCCCAATGCTTGGTGCAGCAGCAATGAGTTTAAGTTCTGTATTTGTTGTGAGTAATGCATTAAGATTAAGGTTATTTAAACCTAAATTTGCACACGAAATTGAGAAAAAACAAGATATTGACAGTGATAATAAGGAGGAATCTATAATGAATACGACAGTTATTAAAGTAGAAGGTATGATGTGCCCCCATTGCAAGGCACGAGTTGAAAGTGCCTGTAAAGGGGTAGAAGGAACGCTGGATGCAATCGTTAATTTGGAAGCCAAGGAAGTTGCTGTTACAGGAAGTGCTTCCAAAGAGTCTGTGATTAAAGCGATTACGGACGCGGGATATGAAGTGATGGGGTAATCTCTGTGCGAAGAGATTACTATATGGATTCCAGCGGCGCTGGACAGATCCATATTTGCAGATGGGATCCTGTTTTTGGAAAACCGAAAGGTGTCCTGCAGATTATTCATGGCATAGGAGAATATGCTGCAAGATATGACGAATTTGCAAGGCTATATACAGATCATGGATTTGTTGTGATTGCAGATGACCATATGGGACACGGAGAATCTGTTAGTGAGGATGGTATACGGGGGTATTTTTCCGGTGGTTGGTTTGCTGCGGTTGAGGATTCTTACCGAATCTACAAATCAATCCGTGAAGAACTATCAGAAGTGCCTTATGTGATGTTTGGTCACTCTATGGGGTCCTTTATGCTGCGTACTATGCTTATTCAGTTTCCTGATATGAGTATTTCCGGTGCAGTGCTTTGTGGCACTGCCTGGATTCCGGAGACAGCGCTGCAAGCCGGCTATTCTTTATCTGTAAAAATGTGCAAACAATATGGTGAAACTGCATCAGGAAGTAAGCTTCAAAATCTGATTTTCCGTGCCTATAACAGAAGGGTAGAGAGACCCCAGACATCGTATGATTGGATCAACCGTAACCATAGGGAAGTGAAGAAATTCATCGAAGATCCTCTTTGCGTAAAGCAGATATCAGCTGGACTGATGCGGGATATGATATCGGGAATGCTTTATATGCAAGACTCAGATAATTTGGAGAAGATGGATAAATCATTACCTGTGCTGTTTGTTGCCGGAGGTGATGATCCGGTGGGCGATTTTGGATCCGGTGTCAGAAAAACGGCGGAAGCGTTTATTGCCACCGGGGTTGATGATGTAACAGTCAAAATTTATCCGTTGTGCCGACATGAGATCTTAAGAGAAATCAATAAAACTGAAATCTTTGAAGATATATTGATGTGGACTTTTGAAAGAGTCCGTAATATTGGACAATAAAATGGATATCATAATGTCATAAACCGAAAGGAAGTGGCATTATGTATAGTATTCGTAAGGTTATGGGACATATTGAGGTTCGCGATCTGATGGGAAAAATTCTGTTCACTGTAGATAGTGAGCGGGAATTAAGAGAGGAATTAAAGGAATATGCGCAATCTGCGGCTTAATCTCTGTTACGATGGAACGAAATATAGAGGCTGGCAAAGACTTTCTGGAGACGATCACACGATCCAAGGAAAATTGGAACGTGTCCTATCCAGATTGCTTGGAGAAAATATTGAAATTGTCGGCAGTGGACGAACAGATGCTGGTACGCACGCTATGGGGCAAGTAGCGAATTTTCACTGTCAAAGCACAATGCCTTGTGAGGAGATATTGAAAGGTATGCGCACTTACCTGCCGGAGGATATTGGTGTCTTATCTTGCAAAAATGTTTCTGATAGATTCCATGCCAGATTGAATGCCAAGTCCAAAACATATTTATACCGTTTATGGAATAGCGAAATGCCCTGCATATTTGAACGCAAATACGTATATGTTGATGTAACACAATTTGATTTAGCTGCAATGCAGACAGCTGCCTCACTTTTTTTGGGAACGCATGATTTTTCTGCGTTTTGTGGAAATAGGAATATGAAGAAATCGACGGTCCGAACGATCCATTCTTTTTCTGTTGAGCGTGTGGATAATGAAATTCGTTTTCTTGTAAGCGGCAACGGTTTTTTGCAGCATATGGTTCGAATTATGGTGGGTACACTGATGGAGATTGGAAAAGGTCAGCGCGATATTGCATCCATAGAACAGCTGTTCGGTGCTTCCCGGTCGGAAGCCGGAGCTGCAGTACCGGCTCAGGGGCTGTGTTTAATGGAGGTAACATATTGAGTATTCAGATTTTTGGAAAAAAGAAATGCTTTGATACTAAAAAAGCAGAGAGATATTTTAAGGAACGCCGCATAAAATACCAGTACATTGACCTTGATCGTTATGGCTTTTCACCTAAAGAATTTGAAGCAGTTCTTAGGGGCGTCGGTGGTATTGACAATTTGATTGATTGGCAAGGGAAGTCTGAATCCATCACAATGATGCGATATACGGATGACAAGGCTGCTAAGGAAGATAAAGTATACGATGATCCTGCATTGGCGAAGACACCTATTGTTCGAAATGGTAAAAGTGTTACTGTTGGCTATATGCCGGATGAATGGTCAAAATGGGAATAATTACAAAAGCAGCTGCTCAAATGAGCGGCTGCTTTTTGGTTGGAGGTAATATGGAGACATTATTCGTGCGTATAAATAAAATTGTGTGGGGTGTACCGACGCTTTTTTTGATATTAGGTATTGGTGTTTATTTATCACTTCAATCCGGGTTTGCACAACTTCAATTGATGCCAAGGGCGCTTAGGCGGTTTGTGTGCTCTTTAAAAAACAGCAATAACGATGATGGTATTTCCGGATATCGTGCGCTGTGTACGGCACTGGCGGCTACAGTGGGTGTTGGAAATATTGTGGGCGTTGCAGGGGCGATTGCTTTAGGGGGACCGGGTACAGTTTTTTGGATGTGGGTTTGTGCTTTGCTGGGAATGATTACAAAACTTGCAGAGGTAGTATTATCGGTATTCTATAGACATAAGAACAGAAAAGGTGAGTATATTGGTGGTCCAATGTATGCGATTCGTTGTGGTATGGGTAAAAAATGGCATTGGCTGGCAACTGTGTATTGTCTGTTTGGTGTGATTGCATCTTTTGGTGTAGGAAATGCAACGCAAATCAATGCGGTGATTGGAGGAATAGACAGCGTTGTGTCTGCTTTTGGTGGGTTTATTTCACCTGCTTTAAGAATAATACTTGGCATTTTGTTTGCAGTTCTTATTATTTCTATACTACTGGGAGGTGCAAAAAGGATCGGAAAAGCTGCTGAGAATCTGATACCTGCCGTATCACTGCTGTATATTCTGTTATGTATTGTTGTCTTGTTGTTTCGTTTTGGTGAGATTCCAGGATCATTACGGATGATAATAGTAGGAGCATTTAAGCCCCAGGCAATAACTGGTGGAATGGTTGGCTCAATTTTGGTAACACTCAGAATTGGCGCGTCACGAGGTGTTTTTACCAATGAAGCAGGGATGGGAACGGCAGCAATTGCCCATGCATCAGCAGATGTAAACCATCCGGTTGAACAAGGACTTATGGGTATCGTAGAAGTTTTTGTGGACACGATTCTGATTTGTACATTGACTGCATTGGTGATTCTTACCAGCGGCATATCGATTGATTATGGAACGGATACAGGAATCCAGCTTGCGATACAGGCTTTTTCAGAAGTATTAGGGGATTGGGTTGCAGTACCGTTGGCAATAGCAGTTTCCTGCTTTGCATTGGGAACTATTTTAGGGTGGAGTTTATACGGGCTTAGATGTGCAGAATTTTTGTTTGGTGAGCGAGTGTACAGGAAATTTGTGTATATTCAGGGTGTTGTGATCGTAATCAGTTCTGTCCTGGGTACCGGAATCATCTGGACGCTAGCAGAAATAGTAAACGGATTAATGGCAATTCCAAATCTGATTGCTTTGGGAATGCTTTCACCTCGTATTATTCATTTGATAAATACATACAAAAGAGAGCCTGACAATAGAATCAGGCTCTCTGGATATTAATCTGTAAGTATCGGTTGACCGGTTTGGCTGTCCCATGAAATAAATTTATTAATAGTTTTATCCTGCGTTACATAGGAAAGAGATAGGTGGGGTAATGTTTCTGAAAGTTTAGATCCAATTACGATTGCATCACCGGGAGTCAGTCGATAGCTGGCAAATACAGTGTACATTGGGATAAAAGCAGCACCGTCAGCGGACCAGTCACCGGCGACGATCCGTACATCGTATACGGCTCCGTCGGTTTGTAACAGACTTTTTTCATCCGCATCACTGAGGATGATTTCTGCGATTTGAGAGTAATTTGTCATGGAATTTTCGCTAAACTGTTCTGCATTAATAATTCCGTTGACGGCAGTGCGCTCGGATGGGAAATATGCATCATTCAGAATGCCGGTAAGGTCTCTGTAGGTAATCGTTGCGATGATAGCACCGGATGAATATGGGGCGATTTCATAAGGAGAAAAATAGAAGCACAATCCGTCAGAGGACAAATACCAGTCATTGTCATTAGAAATATTCTTTTGAAAACGTTCATTGACAGTGCCTTCATATCCGGTATAAAGGAGTTTATCCGCTGCTTGGGCTTCTAAACTCTCAATTACAAGATCAAAAATAGTTTCGCTATTAACTTCCCGTACAAGAATATCTTTTAAAGACAGAGTGTTGCCGGTTGAAAGATCATAAGTGACAGAACGGTATGTTGCTCCGGAATGCGCAGCACCGTTATAAGAAACATAGCTGCCGAACATACTGAGAATGACAGAGTCAAATCGCATTGGGTCATATGTGATCTGAGACAGATAAGGTATCCAGTTTTCACAGTTTGTTTCGTAGTCTGCTTTAGCCTGGGAAGCGACTTGTTCTGCAAGTTGTGTTGTATCGGTGCGGTTTAAAAAATCCAAAATGATTTTGTTACCGGCATCAGGATCCGGAATGATTAGCGAAATATCCTGAAACGTATTGTTCATAAGAACAATTCCGTTGTCTAAAGTAACAGATTGTGTCTGTGTTGGGAGTGATACAGAAAACATTGGCATCTGTGTAGGAAGCAATTCAATAGTATCTGTAGGTTCCTGGGTTTCTGTAGTAGGTTCCGCTGTTTCTTGCATTGTTTGGGTTGTCTCCTTTGGTACTGTGACCGGCCTCGTTGCACAGGCAGAGGTTGCTAATAGGATGGTAAAAGCAGAAAGAATAGTGAATATCTTTTTCATAGTATCTCACCCCGTCTATTTTTGAATATAATATCACAGTTTCGACATAATATCAACGGGAACATTATAATTCGTTGCAGGCAATGCTTGACAAAATATAGTGCAAAATGATAAAATGATAAAAATTAAATATCGCTGTGAACGGAAAGAGTACCGTTTGTTATCCTGTAGAGAATCCGGATCGTTGGCTGAAAGTCCGGGTGGTGTTATAATGGGAAAGTGCGTCCGGGAGCGAATTGAATTTAAGTAATAAATGAGAGTGGAACCGCGAGTT
>JAZQHW010000020.1:0-5519 GCA_045540795.1 Faecousia sp.
ATAATATTGCCCATCCATTTAAAATTATAGATCAAAGAAGGATTGTCTTATGGGATGGTTATTTAAAAACAGAGAAGAAAGAAACGCAGAAAAAGCACAGTATGAATTTGAATATGCAATATCCTATGACAGACAGGAAGAATATCCCCGCGCCTTTAAATACTTTAAAAAAGCTGCTGAGTTGGGACATGCGGAAGGAATGTGCGGTGTTGCTGAGTATTACGAACAGGGAAAAGGGACAGAAAAAGACTTGTCCGAAGCCATAAAATGGTATAAATCCGCAATCGAAGCAGGGAGCATATACGCACCGAAAGCTCTTGGAGATCTGCATAGAGCCGGCACAGGTGTGGATATGAATATGGAAGAAGCCGTGGGTTACTATAAAATGGGTATGAGCCGTGGAGATACATATGCAATGGGTGATTATGCCTACTGCCTGTACTATGGAAAAGGCATCGAAAAAAACTGTAAAAAGGCATATAATCTCCTTGTTCAGGTAAATAACAAGCTGAAAAAATACGGATTTGCCCAATGTATGATAGGACTGTGCTTTGAAGAGGGAAACGGCACAGAAAAGAATCTTACAAAGGCACTGGAATGGTATGAAAAAGCTATGAAAAACGGCTCTGTCAACGGAAAGGAAAAATACGAAGCGCTTAAACCATTCGTGCAGGTAATGCCAAAAACAGAAAATACCGATGAAAAGATCCTCAACGCCTGCAAAAGAGGCAAATACAGCGATGCGGTGTCGATCTGTATTTTAAATGCGGACAAAAATCCTGCCTACCTGCAAAAAGCGTTAAAGCTTGTTTGTCAGGCAAGCAAGCTTGCTTTGCCGGTATCAGAGGAAGCCTATGAACCCCCGATTCCAAGACAGGAAAGTATTTCCATTTACGAAAAGGCACGCCAGCTTGAAAGAGAAGGTCGTAATTATGCCGAAGCGTATCAGTATTATGAAGCAGCGGCAAGGCTGAATCATCCGGAAGCTGTCTACCGCGCTTCCATTGTAGGCAGACTTGTTAAGGGAAATTACGCAAAATGGGAGAGCAAAGCAGAACGAATCAAGCATCCGTTTGCCGTTCACAACCGTGCTGCGATCATTGACAGGGTACAAAAAGGCGATACCGAGGCGCTAAAATGTTTACGCGGCGGTGACGAGGTGAGCAAATCCGTAAGAATGATCCTTGCCTATATCTATTCCAGAAGCGCTGCCAAAGGCGACGTTGAAGCTGTGTATCATATGGAAACAGAATATAAAAGCTATCAGCTCGACGGCTTTGAAGATTGGAAGAAAAACCTTCCTTTGCTGGAGGATTACGGTTTATGGTGGTACTATAAAGCAACCGAAGTAATTGATTACGATGATGTAGGGCAGAAGAAAGAAAAAATAGCACTTGCGGAACGTGCAATGCAATACGGTATTCTTTGCGCACAAGAGGAGATCGACCGGGTAACTATGGAAAACAGATTGCGCATTCAGGAAAAAGCCGCAGAAACCCGTCGGAAAGCAAAGGCTTTGGAAGACTATAAGCAAAAACTGGATGATCGTGAACGCTGGTTTAATCTTATGACCGAGGGGAAATTCCGCACAGAAGACGATGCTTTCTTTGAAGGGGGAAGAGATCCCTTTGAATCAGCAGTTTATGAGTATAACCGAAATAAAAAGATTGAAAGCTTCAAGAAAGATCTGGAAGATGAGGAAATGTAAAAAGGAAAGCCACAAACCGTTAAACTTGTGTTTGACGGTTTGCGGCTTTTTTGACACTCTGAGGAAAGTGAGGGGAGTGTCCCCCTCACTTTCCTGATCGAGCTATGTGTTATTTTTTTACCAGTTTAAATCGTTTGCTTCTGTAGAAATGATAATTTCTGCCGCCGTAATTTCCGGGATGGTAAAGAACGGTTTCCGGGTGATCCAATAAGACGAAGCACTGCTTGTCAAAGCATTCGCACATCACGCCAAAAAACTGGTTGTCTTTGATTATACAATTATTTATATCGATTTGGAGTTCTTCCTCTTCTTTATAATAATCGTCACGACCATCACCTGCGTCACTGCTGCTTTCATAATCATATGTAAATACTGTATGAATACAATAGTCTGCTATATTGCGAGAAAGTGTTTCTGCAAAAGCATCGTCGTATTCTGTTTCGGTAAGCTTCAGATCAATGCGCTGAAAATCTTCCGTAGCGGCTGCCCGGCAATAACCGGTGTACCCTTTTGCACCTTCAAAGGTGTCATCAACAATTGTTTGGAGTAACATTATTATCACTTCCCTGTGTTTATCGTATCATAGCTAAAGTAAAATGTAAAGCCTGCGTCTATAATCTCCGTGGGTATACAGATAGAAACAGCGTAATTTGTAAACCAACCCCCAGAGGCTGGTGTCCGTTACGGTTTGCGGAACAGGTTCGTTAAAAATTATTTCGCTGTTTGCTTCCGTAATGGGAGAGGGAGGGGTCCTCTGTCATATCCTTATCCTGCGGGGCGGTAAAGGAAAGAAGCCAATCGTAGTTTTCTTCGTTGGAATAGACCTTATAAAAGCAATTATGCCCCAGGTCCGGAAAGAGGATCAGCTCAGCGTGACCGCCCTGGAGATTCACTGCTTTTGCTATTTGTAAGCTCTCAATGGGATCTACGATCTGGTCACGGAGCCCGTGGAAGGCACGAATGGGAAGATCCACCAGGTTCATAGCAAAGCCGGCACTGCCGCCGCCGCAAATCGGCATAGCCGAAGCAAACCAATGGGGATACAGCGTGGTAAGGGACCAGGTGCCGTAGCCACCCATACTGTAACCGGTGAGATGGATCCGGCTCTCGTCAATATAAGAAAGTTCACGGTATTGCGCCACCAGGCGGATCAGCAGCATCATCCATTCGTTCCAGGTTCCTCTTTTGCAAAGAGGAGCAAGGAGAATGTAGTTTCTTTCGTTCTGCCGCTCCAATAATCTTGTAAGACAGGGATGGGCTCTCAGACTCTTGGTTGTTTCCGCCCGGGATCCTGCACCGTGCAAAAGGATCACCAAAGGATATTTCTTGTCCTCCTGAAACCCTTCTGGATAAGAAATCAAATAGGTTAATTCTTCAAAAACCTTTTCTTCCATAATGATGCTCCTTTGTGATATTCATAAGTTATTATATCATAACGAACCGGAAAAGTAAATTCGCAAAGCAGCGTAATTTGTAAAATAATTGTAGGCACAAAGCCTCCCTTGTGCAAAGGGAGGTGGCACGGCGAAGCTGTGACGGAGGGATTGTAAGGTATCGATACAAGACAATCCCCCAGTCAGAAATCAAAGATTTCTGCCAGCCCCCTTTACACAAGGGGGCCTTATACGCCGCAGAAAAGGAGAAAGATATATGAAAGCAACAGGTATTGTGAGAAGAATAGAGGAATGCGTTATAATAGGGCAAACCGCAAAATAGTCAGTATTGGTGCGGGTTTCAAGCAGTTTGCCCCACTGAACGCATTGGTGTTAAAATTGGATTTTAAGCGGTTTTATACATAGCAAAAGCGGAGTGAAATTCACTCTGCTTTTATAGCATCTCGGGCAAAACCCTTCCCATAGAAGGAAACTGCAAAATCCCAAAATAATTTAGCCGCCTGGGACTGCATGGAATTGCGATTTTTGAAGATGTACCAGGGATGGTCAATTCTCGGCTCTGTTATGGGGATAAATACCGTATCCGGGGAGAAGCCCGTGTTTTTTACGGTGTCGGAGATCAGTGCAACACCGTATTGTGCGTTTAGCAAGGTGGGGCGTATCGCAAAATCACACTCCAGAACCAAATTCGGGCAGAAGCCCGCCGTTTCAAAGACGTTGTTCAGATACTGTCTGAAGCAGTATTCCCGTGGGATCAAGATGAGGCGTTCATTAGATAACTCGTTCAAACAGATACTGCTTCGGCTTGCCAAGGGGTGGGAGGGGTAAACCGCCAAAACAAGATAATTGTTGGATTTAATGAGCTGTCCTTCCCAGCCGAATAACGGGACATCATCCTTGGCGGTAATGATAAAATCAACCTCTTGTTTCAGGTTAGGGGACGAAAATTGGCTGATGCGAAGAACTTGGTGGGTTAACTGAATTTCCGGGTGCAGCTCCAGGAACGCTTTGAGTAAGTCGTGACAAATCAGCGGACTTGCAAGGCCGATGGTCAAGTGACTGTCGCTGTGCTGCTGCGCCAACGCAATGTCTTCTCTGGCGGTATCCAGTGCCTTCAAGGCCGTCTGTGCATATTGAAGAAGAATTTGACCCCGGGTATTTAAAACAATGTTTCGTCCACTGTGGTCGAACAGCTGGCAGCCCAGATCCTTTTCCAAACGGCGCAGTGTTGCTGTCAGTGCCGGGGGAGAGATGATCAGCTCCTGGGCTGCAAGGGTAAGATTCTGCTTTTCCGCAACTTTTATGAAGTAGCGAAGCTGTTGCTCATTCATTTGACTATACCCCTCTTATAAGATTATTTTTAATATAAACATTAACAATTGAAAAGTAAAGTGATAATTTTAATTTCTGTTTAATTAATTTATAATGGGAGCTGGAGGTGCTTAATATGAAAAGATTGTTTTGTATTCTCTTGGTGGTGATGCTGCTGGTGCTTTGTGGCTGCAATGCTACGCCCCAGGAAACCACTGCTTCTACAGAAACGGTCAATTCTGGCCCCAATCCTAAGGAGGATGATGTTATGAATATTTTAATGGTTGGCAACAGTTTCTGCTATTATTACGTTGAGGAGCTGTACGGCATCGCCAAAGCCGCCGGCATCGATATGCGTATCTGCAATGTGTATTATTCCGGCTGCAAACTGGAAATGCACTATAACTGGTGGAAGAATGGAGAAGCCAACTACTCGTTCTATGTAACCGATGAAAACGGTCGGAATAAAACCGAAGGCTGCAATTTGGAATACTGTCTCCGGCAGGGCAACTGGGATGTGATTTCCTTCCAGGAAGGCTACGGTATTAAATCTGCCGCCGATCTGAAGAACATAGACGCTTTCCTTGCGACGAGCAATACCTACTTGGATGCACTTATTGGCCGCGCCCGGGAGCTGTTCCCCAATGCGGAATTCTATTGGCATCAGACTTGGGCTTACGAAATCGGCTATGACGGCAGCCAACGCAAAATGGAAAGCAAAGAGCAGCAGGAAATCTCCCACAACTTTATCAAGGAGTTTTCTCTGCGAGTCTGCCGAGAGCAGAACCTTAAGAGAATCCCGTCCGGTGAAGCATGGC
The DNA here is from genome assembly GCA_045540795.1 of Faecousia sp. Classification (GTDB taxonomy): domain Bacteria; phylum Bacillota; class Clostridia; order Oscillospirales; family Oscillospiraceae; genus Faecousia. The sequence goes on from JAZQHW010000020.1 coordinate 5,232, forward strand.
ATTTGGTGCGGCACGATCCGTTGATCAACGGCACCCTCTGCTACCGCCTGAATAAGAATAACGGTTTGGGTGATTTTTATCATGACGGCGATATCGGCGGCGGTCAGTACTTAAATGCCTGTGTCTGGTTTGAAACCCTTACTGGTCAAAGCTGTATTGGCAATACCTGGCGGCCGGACTATGAACTATCTGAGGAAAAGATCGCTGTTTTGCAGCAGGCCGCACACCAAGCCGTGCAAAATTTGAACGCTTGAACTTCATAACATTAAGGGCGCTGCTTTTGGCAGC
>JAZQHW010000021.1:0-3545 GCA_045540795.1 Faecousia sp.
GTACTCCTCTGCAGGAGTAAACAGGAGCTTCACCCGACAGGTCAGATCCTTTTCCCGTGCCTTCAGTTCCCGGGCAACACCCAGTACAATAGCGGTATGAGCATCGTGACCGCAGGCATGCATCTGTCCGGGGATCTTGGAACTGTAAGGTTTTGTTAAATCTTCCTCCTGCATAGGCAGTGCATCCATATCCCCACGAATACCAATGGTAAAGCCCTTGCATTCCGGGTTAATGGTTGCCACAATACTGCTTCTTCCAAATTCCTCTGTGTAGGGAATGCCCATAGCATCCAGTTCACGGCGAACCAGAGCCAATGTTCTGGGTAGATCAAAACCAATCTCCGGGTACTGGTGAAGCTCCCGGCGCAGCATAGTTACGTATTCCAATGTAGTACTCATTTTACCTCCAAAGCACGAATACCTGTGCACTCCGAAAAGGAGTGCACAGGCAACGTAATACTATTTATTTCTGTTGTTCCAGATATGCTGCACGGCCGGTTTCATACAGGTTATTACCCTCACTGTCAATAATGACGATTACAGGGAAATCAACAACCTCCAGGCGACGGATCGCCTCAGCGCCCAGGTCATCATAAGCAATGACCTCAGCCTTCTTAATGCAGTTGGACAGCAGCGCACCGCAGCCGCCAATAGCGCCGAAATACACAGCACCGTGCTTCTTCATAGCTTCAACAACTTCAACGCTGCGCTTGCCCTTACCGATCATACCGGTCTGACCCTGTTCGATCATTGTGGGGCTGTAAGCATCCATACGGTAAGAAGTGGTGGGACCGGCAGAACCTATAGCTTCACCGGGACGGGCGGGAGTAGGACCTACGAAGTAGATAATGCTATCCTTCACATCCATAGGCAGTTCCTTACCCTGGGCAACCAGTTCGCACAGGCGCTTATGAGCAGCGTCACGGGCGGTGTAGATCACACCGGAAATCAAGCAGCTATCACCGGACTTCAGTGTACGAACCTTCTCTTTTGTCAAAGGAGTTGTAATAGAAATAGGCATATTAAATTACCTCCGTTTCGTGTCTTGCCACGTGGCAGTTGATATTAACAGCCACAGGCAGAGAAGCGATATGTGCAGGCATCTGCTCAATATTTACGCTCAGAGCAGTGGTCTTGCCGCCCAAGCCCTGAGGACCGATACCCAAAGCATTGATTCTCTCCAGAAGCTCCTCCTCCAGCTTAGCCCAGGCAGGATCGGGGTTATGCTGATCCAAATCACGGGTCAATGCCTTCTTTGCCAGGAAAGCAGCCTTATCGAAGGTGCCGCCAACACCGACGCCGACAACGATGGGAGGACAGGGATTGGGACCTGCATTTTCAACAGCCCATATAACAAAATCCTTCAAACCCTCAACACCATCGGAAGGCTTCAGCATCTTGATCTGGCTCATATTCTCGCTGCCTGCACCCTTGGGAGCAACAGTGATCTCCAGCTTGTCACCGGGGACGATATCATAATAGATCATTGCAGGGGTGTTATCGCCGGTATTAACACGGTCCAGGGGATCACGAACAACGCTCTTACGCAGGTAGCCTTCAGTGTAACCCTGGCGCACGCCTTCATGGATAGCTTCTGCCAGGTCACCATTTACGTGGACATCCTGACCGATCTTCACAAACACGCAAGCCAAGCCGGTATCCTGGCAGATGGGGCGATTGCCACTTTCAGCCAGCTGATAGTTTTCCATGATCCGCTCCAGGATCTCCTTTGCCTGAGGCCAGGGCTCGTTACCATGGAGTTCCTCAATGCGCTTCTTTACATCCTCGGGCAGATAGCAATTTGCATTAATGCACAGCTTCTTGACCACTTCTGTGATCTTCTGTGCTGCAATCTCTCTCATAATGTTTCCTCCTCAAAATAACGGCATTTGCCGTATTATACAAATTATTTCTGGGGTACGTTGTAGATCTGATCCAAAAGTTCACCGTCACGGCTGATCACATCAGCAACAACACGGTCGCCCTTGGCGATCTTCTTGGGAGTACCGGTGATACGCTCAGTTTTTTCCTTCAGTTCCCGGATATCCACGATGGGCAAACCTGCTGCTTTCAGCTTTTCTGTCAGTTCGACGTTCTTGGGGTTGACTGCAATACCTCCCTGGGTGACAAGAACATCGATATCCTTACCGGGAGTGGAAATGCAGTTTACGTGATCGGTAACGATGGGAAGTCTTGCCCGGAACATCGGTGCAATGATCATAGAAAGCTTTGCACCGGCTGCGGTATCACTGTGTCCGCCGGAGCCGCCCATAATATAACCGTTAGAATCTGTATGTACATTGACATTGAAGTCTGTATCGATCTCGGTAGCACCCAGGATCACCACGTCCAGACTATCTACCACAGCACTGCGGCTGGCGGGAGAAGCATAGTGCATTGCGCTGATTTCCTGGTGGCGGGGATCAGAGCGGATAGACTCTACTGCCTTCAAGTCAAAGCACTGGACATCCATCAAATTCCGGAAGCAACCAGCCTGGAGCATATCCACCAAATAACCGGTGATACCACCCAAGCCAAAGCTGCCCTGGATCTGCTTTTCCAGCATAATATCTTTCAGGAACTTAGCTGCAGCCAAAGAGGCACCGCCGGCGCCGGTCTGGAAGGAGAAACCGTCCTTCAGCAAGCCGGAATGCTCGATCACCTTTGCTGCATGGGCAGCCATAACCAAGCCCACCGGGTCACGGGTGATCTGTGTAGTACCGGAAACGATACCCTTGGGGTTGCCAATGGCTTCAACAGGCACAACATAATCCACCCAGTCCTCAGAAATGGAGAAATCCTGCAGTGGATAAGGCACCAGATTATCGGTGATCACGATCACCTTCTTAGCGAACATAGCATCGGCAAAGGCATAGCCCAAGCTACCACAAGCAGATTTGCCGTACTTGCCGGAGCAGTTACCCATTGTATCTGCAGTAGGTGCAGCAATAAATGCCACATCGATGGGACTAACACCCTTCTTGATGTCTGCAGGACGTCCGCCGTGGGTACGGAACTGAACAGGCTTTGCCAGGATACCCTGGGAAATTGCACGGCCTACACCTGCTGCAATGTAGTCAGCACCGATACCGGTGACTACACCGTTCTTGATGTGCTCCAAAATCGGAACATGGACATCAAATAAAGAGGATGCATTTACAAAGATATCTTTCAAGCCCTGTGCTGCGATTTCCTCCATCACCATATTTAAAACAAAGTCACCGTTACGCAGGTGATGATGGAAAGAAACGGTCATACCGTCTTTCAGTCCTGCCAGTGCAACAGCCTCTTTTACGGAATTGACAACTTTACTCATCTCAGTTTCCCCTTCCCATACCCAGTGCCTCTGCCATTGCAATGGTCTGCTGGGCTCTTGCTACAATAGGTGCATCGATCATTTTGCCATGGAGTGCAATAGCGCCCTTGCCCTGTTCCTTGGCCAAAGCAATTGCTTCCATCACTTCATAAGCATAATCGATCTCCTTTTCTGTGGGACTGAAAACAGCATTGATCACTTCCACATGCCGGGGAGAAATAGATGCCTT
>JAZQHW010000022.1:0-11478 GCA_045540795.1 Faecousia sp.
GCCGCGCTGGAGTCGATCAGCTGATGATCATAAGCCTTCAGCCGGATACGGATCATTTCCTGGTTTGCCATGGTTTGTTTTCCTCCTTGAATTTCGTACTCAGTTTTCGTGGTACCTGGGTACGGTCGAACTTCTTTGTCCGCGCCGCCGTGCGTATCATTCTATGACAAGAAAAATGGTCGACGCAATGCCGACCGTTCTTCTGTCGCAGCGATATACGCAAGCGCAAACAGAAGCAGTTCAGCCGCCCGATGACCGGACATACTCCGCAGAAGTTACCGTTTTTCAACGCAATCTCCTGCATCATCGCAGTGCGCAGCGCAGACTTCGCCTACACGCGCTCGATTATGATAGCACTAAAACACCTGTTTGTCAACAACTTTTTTATAAAAATTAACAACTTTTTCCCTATTTTTTAAACCCGCAAACCAAATCGGTTTGCGGGTTTCCACTGTCAAGATATGCCCCGGGAAGTTTCTGTAGTCATACTGCCGTCAACACCTGCACAAACATGGATGTATCCGTACTCTCTGTCCCCCAGCAGCTGGATTCCTTCGTCATTATACCGAGTCTTCACTGCTTCCGGTATTTCCACGCTGCCGGTAGCCACTGCCATTTGTGCCCCGATTGCCCGCAGAAATGAAGATGAGCCGGAAGTATCATGCCCATGATGCGGTACCTTCAATAGATCCGCCTTCAGAAGATCGTGATCGGTACGGTTCAGCAAAAGCGCTTCTCCGGATGTACCTTTTACATAAATATCACCAGTAAACAGAGAGGAGTGCTCACCGTAATCCAGCCGGAACACAATAGAAAAGTTGTTCACCTCCAGATCATTGGATACCACAGAATCCCCATCACCCGCCATAGGCCAAATCACTTCCATCCGGACATCACCAAAATTCAGCACATTGCCCCGTTCCAGGACCTGGCACGCAATACCATAGTATTCTGCCACTGAGGGAACAAATCCGGAATCTGCTCTTTCCGGATCATAACCGCCCCGGTAGTAGATTTTCCCCACCGGGATCTTATCCAGAAAGCCGTATCCCATAACCGCTACATCTGTAAAGGCACCGCCCTGGTGGTCTGCGTGGGGGTGGGTGATCAAAATACTGTCCAGCTTTTGGATTCCCAGCTTTTTCAGGTTATGCAGCAGCACCGGTCCATAGCGATACGGTGCACAGTCGATCAGCATCGTCTGCCCGTCCGGGAACACCACCAAGCAGGCATCACCCCAACGTTGGGGATCATCCTGGGTAGTGCTGATCAGCAGTCCTTCACCGGACATAAAATAATAGTGGATCTTTCTATCCGCTTTAGCTTCCGCCACCACATCCCGTTGCCAGGGGATCTCGTATACCGTTTCATCGATTGCATCACAAGCGGCTTTCCAGTTTTCCAGATTTCTTAAATTGGATATTTTCCAGCTGCTTCCGGAATACACATCACGGTAGCTTTGGAACATATTCCAAAACTCCCATTTTTGTGCCAGCTTTAACTGATCCCAGATTTGGTTTGCCAGGTTTATCTGTTCCTGCAAATTCCGGTTGCAGCAGCTTCCCACCAATTCCTGACCGTCTTTCATTCGGATATACGCTCTGGCATAAATAGGAGTCGTTGCCCGCTGTCTGTTTTCATCCGCTGTGAGAGTATCTTTCATAATTCCATAAACCATAGAGCTGGTCTCATCTGTGTCAGCGCCGAACTGTTCCCCGGCAAATACCGTCCGGCAAACATTAGCCCCCATCGGTGCTGTCAACGGATCCTGATCCACACACAGCATCACGCCAAAATATGCCACCTGCTCCTGAACCATTTCATCTCCGGAAAACTCCGACAGAAAATACACACCGGTTTCCCGGGGCCGTAATGCCATACTTTGGATTTGAGGCACAACACAGTGGAAGGTCAGCGTTCCCTGTTCCTCCACCATCCAATACTGTTCCGGACACCAGGAATAGCCGCCAGGTACCGGCTTTACATTCGCCGCCTTCACTACCCTGCCGTATATACCGTCTGCCACAGTAAAATCTGCCGTAGCAGAATCCATACAGTACATAATTCCGTTGCCGCTGATGGTTCCTGTTATAGAAAAGCCGTTCAGATCCACATATACATCTTTATTCACCGTAACCGGTACTTCCACATCTGCCAGCAGCAGGATCTTCCCGTTTTTCCCGGAAAGCGCTGCCACCGCAGAACTAAAGTCCGTAAAAACCACCGGCTGCGCATTGGAAGGATAACCTATAGCCACCGGTGTTCCGGATACTGCCACTAAGGATTTATGTATTTGCAGGATCTGTGCACCTGCATCATTTGCCAACGTGACCGTTCCTGTGAAATCGCCTGCCGTCTGACCGATCAGCATACCACTGACATATTCTGCTGCTTCCCTTTCTACCGTTCCGGTAAATCCTGCTTCCACCTGCAGGACCTGCTCCGGCAATACGCTATACTCCCCTGCCATCCATTGAATGCCTTCTACCCGGGCATTGTCGGCTACCGTTACTGTACCTTGGGAAAGGATCTGTCCGTTCTTAACAGCACCGCCGGTGATCCGCAAGCTTCCAGTGCCGGCTTCGTCTGCCTCTATCTGCACGCAGCAGCCTGCATTGCCATCCAGCTCGCCACCGTAAATATTGCAGGCAGATGCTTCCTGAATCAGCACCAACGGTTCCCGGGAGGATTCCTCTCTGCGCAGAATACCGCCTCCCGCCGAGTCCATAATATTCAACACACTGCCGCCTATGATGCGAAAGCCTGTTTCCCGGGTATACAAAGTCATTCCGTTCAGATCCAGGCAAACCCGGTCTGCCAGATTCAGCGTCTTTCTGTAAAATGCGCCGCTGCCTTGAGAGAAGTTCAGCCAATAGTGACCGGTAAGCAATCTTCCTGATACTCCGGAATACTCGTTCAGCTCCTCAAAATCCGCATATCTGCCACAGGCTTCACAATAGCGGCTGGTTATACTCACCGGTTCATCCGGCTGGTATTTGGAAAACTTCAACGTATCGCCATCTACCACCAGATATAAAAAATTATCCTGTTGACTGACAGATACTTTGGCATACCGTAGCTGCGCGCCATCACTGATGCCCACAAGTTGCCCGTCCAGAAACGTTGCCATAGACACCACCATATAGCCGGTATAATTACCCCGAACCGTCAGTTTTGGCTCAGTCATATGGATAACACCAACAACGGCATCTCCTTCTACCAAGGCGGTACCCTTACAGTAAACATCCCGCTTACTGCCGCCTGTGAGAACACCGCCATACAGTTCCACCGCTCCGCCGGTCTGGACAAACACATTGCCACCGGCATTAGTAGCTATGCAACTATCCACCCGTCCGCCGTACATACGGAAGGTTCCCTGCACCCAAAGACCGCCGCCATTAAAGCTGTAACGGTGTTCTTCTTTGTACAGATCCATCTGTAATGTACCGCCGTAAAGATTGAAAACGCCACCGGTGGAAACCAGTGCAACACCGCCTATCAGCTGGGACTGCTCTACCTCCGAAGCAAAACCGCCGCCCAGCAGATAACCTTCTCCCTGAACACTCAGCTCTCCGCCTTTTTTTATCCGGAACACCCGATGAATGCCCTGCACTGTCATTCCGTTCAGATCCAGGCACACTTTATTGGATACCGTTTTCTGCGTCCAGTCACAACCGCCCTTCTGAAAAGAAAGATAGTAATGCCCGGCAGGCAAGGTTTCCTGCTCTGCCACCGTTTCCGTTAAACAGTTCCAGCTGACCTGCTGACGGCAGGCTTCGCAATAGCCGTTCCGCTCCTGGTTAGATTCTGCCCGTGCCACAACACACAAACAGAAGATCACCAACACCGCCGTAATGCTTTTTTGTAAGAAACGCATCGTATCCCTCCTATACAGAAAAAGGACAGTTCCTTCTATGGAATTGTCCTTTTTCTATTTGGTTTTCAGTCTTTGAATCTTGCCTGACAGGTTAAATTCACACCCAGGCGCTTGAATATCTTTTCATCCACCGGGGAAAGGATCACAGAGGAATGGACCTCGCAGCCCCGGAGCTTGCTTAGCTGCTCCATTGCCTTTTCTGCCTTGGGATCTGTTGCTGCGCTGATAGACAGAGCGATCAGCACCTCATCGGTATGCAGCCGTGGATTCCGGTTACCCAGATGATCCACCTTCAAATGCTGAATAGGATCAATGACCTCCGGTGCGATCAAATGCAAAGCATCGTCCTGCCCTGCCAAAGCCTTCAAAGCATTGAGCAAAAGTGCCGAGGAAGCGCCCAGCAGATCCGATGTTTTTCCGGTGATGATCCTTCCGTCCGGCAGTTCCATAGCTGCCGCAGGCAGACCGGTCAGCTTTGCTTTTTCCAAAGCCGGTGCCACCACCCGCCGCTCTTCTGCGCTGACTCCCGCCTTCTTCATCAGCAGCTCCAGCTTGAACACTTGGGCATCGTCCGCCTTACCCTGCTTTTGATCACTCAATGCCGCATAGTACCGGCGAAGGATCTCCTGCCGGGAGGCTTCCCGGGCAGCTTCATCATCCACGATGCAGTTGCCCACCATATTCACGCCCATATCTGTGGGCGATTTATAAGGACACTTACCCAGGATTCTTTCAAACATTGCCACCAGCACCGGAAATGCTTCCACATCCCGGTTATAATTCACAGTGGTTTGGTTATAAGCTTCCAGGTGGAAGGGGTCGATCATATTCACATCGCTGAGGTCAGCCGTTGCCGCCTCATAGGCAAGGTTCACCGGATGGTTCAACGGCAGATTCCAAACAGGAAAGGTCTCGAATTTGGCATAGCCTGCCCGGATGCCCCGCTTATGCTCGTGATACAGCTGGCTCATACAGGTGGCAAGCTTACCGCTGCCGGGTCCCGGTGCAGTCACCACCACCAGTTCCCGGGTGGTTTCAATGAAATCATTCTTGCCATAGCCTTCGTCACTGACAATATAAGGAATGTTTGCCGGATAGCCGGGAATGGCATAATGATGATAGACCTTCAAGCCCATTGCTTCCAGCCGTTCCTGGAACGCCTTTGCCGTAGGCTGCTTGTTAAATCGGGTGAGCACAACGGAGCTGACATACAGACCGAAGCCCCGGAAAATATCGATCAGCCGGATCACATCCCGGTCATAAGTAATACCCAGGTCACCCCGAACCTTATTTTTTTCAATGTCATCGGTATTGATGGCAATGACCATCTCCACTTTATCCTTCAGCTGCAGGAGCATCCGCAGCTTGCTGTCCGGCTGAAAACCCGGAAGCACCCGGGATGCGTGGTTATCGTCATAAAGCTTCCCGCCAAACTCCAGGTAAAGCTTACCGCCAAACTGCTCGATCCGACTGCGGATATGAGCAGACTGGCTCTGAATATACAGCTCATTATCAAAGGCGATCTTTGTCATAAGCCTTTCCCCTCTCTTTCCATACTAGCTATTGTATAAGATTTTTCCCCAAAAGGCAAGTAATATCTTTGACAATTGACAGGCAAATCATTCCGTGTTACGATGAACGCAACGAAAATAAAGGAGCAATGATTATGGACGCTTTTTCCCGGACAGCCCTTTTACTGGGGGATGCCGCTATGGAAAAACTGAAAAATGCCAAAGTCGCCGTATTCGGTTTGGGCGGTGTCGGTGGCTATGTGGCAGAGGCGCTTGCCCGCAGCGGCATTGGTGCTCTGGAATTGGTGGATCACGATACTGTCAGCAAAACCAATATCAACCGGCAGATCTTTGCCACCTGCTCCACAGTAGGAATGGCAAAAACAGAAGCCGCCCGTCAGCGACTTTTGGATATCAACCCCGATCTGCAGATCACTGTTAGAGAAACCTTCTTTGGACCGGACACCGTGGGGGAATTCTCTTTTTCTGACTATAGCTATGTGGTGGATGCCATTGACACCGTCACGGGAAAGCTGTCACTGGTCACCGCTTCCCAAGCTGCAGGCACACCCATTATCAGCAGTATGGGCACAGGCAACAAGCTGGATCCCACCAAATTCCAAATTGCGGACATCACCAAAACCTCCGTCTGTCCCCTGGCACGGATCATTCGGAAAGAATGCAGCAAACGGGGAATCAAGCATTTGAAGGTTTTGTTCTCCACAGAAGATCCCATTGACCCCGGCACCCCTTCCGAGGAACTGCCCCAGGGCCGCAGAGCGTTGCCGGGAAGCGTTGCCTTTGTCCCCTCTGTGGCAGGACTGATCATTGCCGGAGAGGTTATCAAGGATATCATTGCATAAACACAAAAGACGGGGCGCCATTGGCGCACCGTCTTTTCTATGTATTCTATTAGCCAGCCAGCTTATTCAGGTCGTTCTGCATCAGGCAGAAATTCACGATACCCAAACCAACCAGACCCAGGATCAGGTACAGGATGGAGTTATCGGAATGGGGAACGCCCCGCATAATGCAACCTTCGGCGAATTTCTTCTCTGCCAGGAAGAAGCCCAGGAAGGGCAGGAACAGCATCAGGATGATCTCCAAAATGCCATCGTCTGCAGGATCCTTCACCGCAACGGCTTCCTTAGCCAGCATAATTGCCCAGTAGATACCGTAAATACCGCAGGTTACCAGAGATAAAAGAATACAGGTTACAATATTTCTTTGTTTCATAGCTATATAGCCTCCCTTCGACCTTATTTTACCACAGGGACATTTGTCCTGTCAACAAAGAAAGACGCATTTTGTCGTATTTCCACTATTGTCTTTTCTCTCTGCTTCTTATACAATAAATGCACAACTGTGTCGGGAGATGCTTATGAAATTGAAACTAACCAAACCGCAGCAGCATATTCTTCTGCTTCACTGCGGTATCCTGCTTGCCTTAGGGATTTTTTATACTTTGGCGCGCCTGGGGATCGGTATTCCCTGTATTTTCCATACCGTAACCGGACTGCAATGTCCCGGCTGCGGCAGCTCCCGGGCAGCACTCAGCCTGCTGCGGCTGGACTTTGCCGGAGCACTGTCCTATAACCTCTTATTCCCTTTGGAATTTGGCTATATCCTATGGGTCTGGCTCTGCGCCTGCCGGAACTACCTGCAAGGACGAGGCTTTAGCTACCGCCCGCCTCTGCCCTGGATAGATGCTGCAATTTTATTCCTTGTTGTACTCTGGGGAATCCTGCGAAATCTGGTTTGATCTGACACTCTGTGAGGGTGTTGCGAGTTTCGCAACACCCTCTGTTTCATCACTTTCCGTAGTATGCGTTGAGATACATCTGCTTGATCTCGCTCATCAGCGGATACCGAGGATTGGCACCGGTGCACTGGTCATCAAATGCCTGCTCCACCATTGCATCCAGCGTATCCAGGAACTCCTTCTCGTCAATACCGTATTCCCGGATGGTTGCCTTGATACCCACACGCTTTTTAAGAGTTTCGATGGCATCGATGAGCTTCTCCAGCTTCTCTTCATCCGTCTTGCCACCCAGCTTTAGATAATCTGCCACCTCAGCATACCGCTCCAGGGTATGAGGATGATCGTACTGAGAGAAGGTGCCCATCTTCACAGGGACCTCTGCCGCATTGAACCGCAGCACCTGGCTGATCAGCAGTGCATTGGCAACACCATGGGGCAGATGGTGGAAAGCACCCAGCTTATGTGCCATAGAGTGACACACGCCCAGGAAGGCATTGGCAAAAGCCATACCTGCCATCGTTGCGGCATTTGCCATATTCTCCCTCGCCCGGGGCTCATTCGGACCGTTGTCATAGCACTTGGGCAGATTCTCAAATACCAGCTTCAAGCTGCGCAAGGCAAGTCCGTCGGTATAGTCCGTTGCCAGCATAGATGCGTATGCCTCCAAAGCGTGGGTCACAGCGTCAATACCGGAAGCGGCAGTCAGACCCTTAGGCGCATTCATCATCATAGCCGCGTCCACGATCGCCATCTTGGGCATCAGCTCGTAGTCTGCCAGGGGATACTTCACATTGGTCTTCTCATCGGTGATAACTGCAAAGGGTGTCACCTCAGAGCCGGTACCGGCAGAGGTGGGGATCGCCACAAAGTATGCCTTCTCACCCATTTTGGGGAATCCGTACACACGCTTGCGAATATCCACAAACCGCATTGCCATATCCTGGAAGTCTGCATCGGGATGCTCATACAAAACCCACATAATTTTGCCTGCGTCCATGGCAGAACCGCCACCCACCGCAATGATCAGATCCGGCTGGAAGGCACGCATTGCTTCCGCACCCTCCCGGGCACAAGCCAAAGTGGGATCCGGTGCCACATTATAAAATGCGGTATGGGTGATTCCCATAGCATCCAGCTTTTCCTCTATGGGTTTGGTGTAACCGTTTTGATACAGGAAGGTATCGGTAACGATAAACGCCTTTTTCTTGCCTGCCAATTCATCCATCGCAACAGGCAGACAGCCTTTCTTGAAATAAACCTTTTCAGGTGCACGGAACCAAAGCATATTCTCCCTCCGTCTTGCAACTGTTTTTACATTTAGTAAATGCCGGACTCCCACATTTTCCGATACAGAGTTACCGCCCCAGCTGCCACAGCCCAAGGTCAGAGAGGGTGTCAATCGGAAGTTGTAAAGATCACCGATACCGCCCTGGGCAGAGGGAGTATTCACCAGTACCCGGCAAGCCTTCATCCGCTTGGAGAAAGCTTCCAGCTTATCTGTAGCAGTGCGGGTGCTGAGATACACTGCCGCTGTATGACCGTAACCGCCATCCTCCAGCAGCTTCTGTGCCTTATCCAATGCCTGATTAAAACTCTTTGCCCGGTACATTGCCAGCACAGGGGAAAGCTTTTCGTGAGCAAAAGGCTCTTCGATCTCCACAGACTCTACTTCACCGATGAGGATCTTGGTATTCTCCGGAACGGTGATACCTGCCAGCTTGGCAATATTCACCGCACTCTGTCCCACGATCTTGGCATTCAATGCACCGTTGATGAGGATCACGGCACGCAGCTTATCCTTCTCTTCCTCATTTAAGAAGTAACAACCCCGGACAGCAAATTCTTCCCGTACCGCTGCATAAATCTTATCCAGGACGATCACAGACTGCTCGGAAGCGCAGATCATACCGTTATCAAAGGTCTTGGAGTGAATGATAGAAGACACTGCCATCAAAATGTCTGCTGTATCGTCGATGATCGCAGGCACATTGCCGGCACCTACACCCAAGGCAGGCTTACCGGAGGAATAGGCAGAATGGACCATACCGGGACCGCCGGTTGCCAGGGTCAGATCTGCTTCCTGCATCAGCTGTGCAGTCATTTCCAAAGAGGGTTGATCCACCCAACCGATAATACCCTCAGGAGCACCGGCTTCCACCGCTGCCTCCAAAACCACCTTTGCCGCAGCAATAGTTGCCGCCTTGGCTCTGGGGTGAGGACTGATCACGATACCGTTTCGGGTCTTCAGACAGATAAGAGATTTGAAAATTGCCGTAGAAGTGGGGTTGGTGGTGGGGATCACCGCCGCAATCACACCAATGGGTTCAGCAATTTTCTGAATGCCGTATGCGGTATCCTCTTCCAGTACACCACAGGTCTTTTCATGTTTATAGGCATTATAAATATACTCCGAAGCGTAATGGTTCTTGATGACCTTATCCTCCACCACACCCATACCGGTTTCCTCCACCGCAAGCTTTGCCAGTGGGATCCGGGCTTTGTTGGCAGCAATGGCAGCCGCTAAAAAGATCTTATCCACCTGTTCCTGGGTAAAAGTGGCAAACTTCTCCTGCGCCTCCCGGCAACGCTTCAACGCAGCCGTCAATTCCTCTTTGTTGGTTACAGGTACATATTGCTTCTTCATAAATGATCACCGGTCCTTTCCGTTTTGCTTTATCGATTTTATGTTATCGATTAGCTTCTATCGATACTATAGCACCGTCTGCACCGATTTTCAATAGTAATACCGTAAGAATTCGATGAATTATCCCCTGCAGTTTTGGTACAGATGCACAAAAGCTATTTGCAGGAAGTTGTGCAAATACAAAACGAGGTTGCCTTTTCAAAGGCAACCTCGCGTATCAGTTTTATTCAGACAGCTTATGGATAAACAAGCCGCTGCGGAGCTTCGGCTCAAACCAGGTAGATTTGGGCGGCATAATGGCGCCGGCATCCGCGATATCCATCAGGTCTTCCATAGTAGTGGGGAACATAGAGAAAGCAACTGCCATAGATCCATCATCCACACGGTCAGACAATGCCTTCAAGCCCCGGATACCGCCAACAAAATCGATTCGCTTGTCGGTTCTGGGATCCCCGATCCCCAAAACAGGATGCAGTAGATTATTCTGCAAAATGGACACATCCAACCGTGCCACCGGATCGGTTTCATCGTAGCTGCCATCTTTGGCAGTGAGCAGCTGCCAGCTTCCGTCCAGGTACATTCCGTAGGTGTGCTTCTTTTCCGGCTTCAAAGAACCTTCCCCGGTATAGGGTGTCACAATAAACTTCTCCTGCACCTTTTGGAGAAACTGTTCTTTGGTCAGTCCGTTAAGGTCCTTAACGATCCGGTTATAGTCCATAATATACAGGTGGTTATCCGGGAAGATCACAGACAGGAAATAATTAAATTCCTCACTGCCGTCATAATCCGGCATCGCCTCCCGACGCTTAAGTCCCACCCGCACTGCAGAAGCGGAACGGTGATGTCCGTCGGCAATATACAAGCTTTCCACATCCCGGAACCGGGCGCAAATCGCCTCGATCTGTTCCTGCTCGTCGATCACCCACACAGTATGAGATACCCCATCCTCACTGACAAAATCATAGATGGGTGCTTTCTCCATAGCTTCTGCCACCATACGGTCGATGGCTTCTTCTGCCCGGTAGGTAAGGAAGATCGGTCCGGTATTGGCATCACAGTAATCCACGTGATTGATCCGGTCCTGTTCCTTATCCGCCCGGGTCAGCTCGTGCTTTTTGATCACATTATTCCGGTAATCATCCACTGCCGTACAGCCGACAATACCGATTTGCGCTCTGCCGTTCATCACCTGCTTATAAACATACAAGCAGGCAGATTCTTCCTGAACAAACACACCCTTTTGGATCATATCCTGCAGATTATCCCGTGCCTTTTCATAGACCCGAGTATCGTACAGATCCACAGAAGGATCCAGATCGATCTCCGCTTTGTCCACATGGAGGAAGGAGTAGGGATTCCCCACCACCATTTGTCTGGCTTCCTCACTGTTCATTACATCATAGGGCAGCGCTGCCACCCGATCAGCCAGCTTAGGCGCCGGACGGATTCCACGAAACGCTCTTACAACTGCCATTATCCTTTGTACTCCGCTTCAAACTTCTTCAAAAATTCTACCAGTGCCGCAACGCCTTCCTTGGGCATCGCGTTATAAATGGAAGCCCGGAGACCGCCCACAGACTTATGACCCTTCAAATTGTCATAGCCTGCTGCCTTGGTGGCTGCCACCACCTCTGCGTCCAGTTCCTTGGAAGCCGTTACAAAGGGCACGTTCATAAGGCTTCTG
>JAZQHW010000023.1:0-15393 GCA_045540795.1 Faecousia sp.
GTGTTGGTGCGCTTACCCATACCAACCTTAATAGCCAGGTCGATAGCGTTGATGGTGTAAAGCTGAATATTGTTCTCAGCAATATAGCGCTTGGAAGCGGCATCCAAATGATGCTCAAGCTCTTCCAGAGTCCACTGGCAGTTGATCAAGAAAACACCGCCGGGCTTAACGTCCTGAACGATCTTAAAGCCTTTGGTAATATAAGAAGGATTGTGACAAGCAACAAAGTCAGCCTTGTTAATGTAGTAGGGGGACTTGATGGGCTTGTCGCCAAAACGCAGGTGAGAAACAGTTACGCCACCGGTCTTCTTGGAGTCGTACTGGAAGTAAGCCTGAACATACTTGCCGGTATGGTCACCAATGATCTTGATGGAGTTCTTGTTAGCACCGACGGTACCGCCACCGCCCAGACCCCAGAACTTGCATTCGATGGTACCTTCAGCAGCAGTGTTGGGAGATACGGTCTCTTCCAAAGACAGGTTGGTCAAATCGTCAACGATACCAATGGTGAACTCGTGTTTGGGAGCATCCTTCTTCAGTTCCTCGTAAACTGCGAACACAGAAGCGGGGTGGGTATCCTTAGAACCCAGACCGTAACGACCGCCAATGACGGTAACGTCATTCTTACCAGCCTTGGCAAGAGCCATAACAACATCCTGGTACAGAGGCTCGCCCTGAGAGCCGGGCTCCTTGGTACGGTCCAAAACTGCGATCTTCTTAGCGGTTGCGGGAATAGCAGCCAGCAGCTTATCAGCGCAGAAGGGACGGAACAGACGAACCTTGATCAAACCAACCTTTTCACCGTGAGCGTTCAGGTAGTCGATCACTTCCTCAGCAACGTCATTAATGGAACCCATTGCAACGATAACACGGTCAGCATCCTCGGCACCGTAGTAGTTAAACAGCTGGTAGTTGGTGCCCAACTTCTCGTTAACCTTTGCCATGTACTTTTCAACCACTGCGGGCAGTGCGTCATAGTACTTGTTGCAAGCCTCACGGTGCTGGAAGAAGATATCGTCATTCTCGTGGCTACCGCGCATTGCAGGACGCTCAGGGTTCAGAGAGTGCTTTCTGAACTCCTCAACAGCTTCCATATTAGTCATTTCTTTCAGGTCTTCGTAGTCCCAAATTGCGACCTTCTGGATCTCGTGGGATGTACGGAATCCGTCAAAGAAGTTGATGAAGGGAACACGGCCTTCGATAGATGCCAGATGAGCAACTGCGCCCAGATCCATAACTTCCTGAACATTGGTCTCGCAGAGCATTGCAAAACCGGTCTGACGGCAAGCGTAAACGTCGGAATGGTCACCGAAGATGTTCAGAGCCTGTGTTGCAACAGTACGTGCAGAAACGTGGAATACACAGGGCAGCAGTTCGCCTGCAATCTTGTACATATTGGGGATCATCAAAAGAAGACCCTGAGAAGCAGTGTAGGTGGTGGTCAGAGCACCGGCAGCCAAAGAGCCGTGAACGGTACCTGCAGCACCAGCTTCGGACTGCATCTCAACGACCTTAACGGTGTCGCCAAAGATGTTCTTACGACCTGCAGCAGACCACTGGTCGACATTATCGGCCATGGGGCTGGAGGGCGTAATGGGATAAATGCCAGCAACCTCGGTAAAGGCATAGCTGACGTGGGCGGCAGCGGTATTGCCGTCCATTGTTTTGAATTTTCTTGCCAAAACAAAATACCTCCTATAGTATTAATTTTTAACGTATATATAATAGCACTATTCAACGGATTTGTAAAGCAATTATCCGCTAACTTATTTTATTTTTCGTTGAATATCTTTCATAAAAATGAAAAAATTTAATCCAGAGGTGAAATCAGTAAAGCAATTTTGATAAAAGCGTTGTAATTTTTAGATTTTTAGAGTATGATATAGGCATTAAAGGAGATGAGATGATGATTGCCAGCGTACAAACGGTTAGCATCAATGGAATCGAAGGAACTCCTATTCGTGTAGAATGCTATATCACAACAGGTCTGCCGATGTTTGATATTGTCGGTTTACCGGATACACCTGTGAAAGAAGCAAGAGAGCGTGTACGGGCTGCAGCTAAAACCAGTGGCTTAAAATTTCCTACCGGTCGAATCACAGTCAATTTAGCACCGGCAAGTTTGAAAAAAGCAGGGACTCATTATGATTTGCCTATTTTGTTAAGTATACTGTGCGCGTGCGGGTCCGTTAAATATCCTGGTGGAAGAACTGCATTTATTGGTGAATTGAGTCTGGATGGACAAATTCGACCGGTTTCCGGTGTTTTGCCTATGGCGATTGCTGCAAAACGGAACGGTATTGATACGATCTATGTTCCTGAAGCCAATGCTGCAGAGGCTACCTTGGCAAGGGGTCCTGCAATAATACCTGTTAAGTCTGTATCTCAGTTAGTAAATGCATTAAATAACGGAACGCAGCTGGAAGAAGAACCAATTTGGATTCCGGACCGTTCTAAAGTGGAAGGATTAGACTTTAAGGATGTATTGGGACATCCGCGGGCTAAGCGTGCAATGGAAATTGCAGCTGCCGGTAGTCACAATATTCTTTTGATAGGACCTCCTGGATCCGGAAAAAGTATGTTAAGTAAACGGCTGCCGTCTATACTTCCGGATATGACCTGGAAGGAGTCTTTAGAGGCTACAGAGATATATTCTGTTTTGGGATTGCTTCCACGGGAATCTCCATTAATTACCCAAAGACCGTTCCGCTCACCACACCACACGATTTCCAATATGGGACTGACGGGCGGTGGCACCAATCCAAAGCCGGGCGAGATATCTATGGCGCACAGGGGCGTCTTGTTTCTGGATGAATTACCAGAATTTAAAAAGGAAACGCTGGATCTGATGCGTCAACCTTTGGAGGATCGAAAGATCACTATATCCCGCGTTTCAGGAACGGTTACATATCCTGCTGATTTTATGCTTGTTTGTGCAATGAATCCTTGTAAATGTGGATGGTACGGCGACTTATCCGGTCGTTGTACGTGTTCAGATCGATCTGTACAGGCGTATAGAAGCAAGATATCCGGTCCTATGATGGACCGTATTGATATCATTATTGAAGTACCGGCTGTGAATTTTGAAGATTTGAGAAGCCGTAAAGTTGAGGAGTCTTCCGAATCTATTAAAAATCGTGTTGATGCAGCCAGAAGAATTCAAGAGCATCGATTTGGTGTCAGCAGTGGATTGTGTAATTCCAGAATGGGTCCGGAGGATCTAAGAAGATATTGCCGGATTGACCAGCAGTCTGAGCAGATGTTAAGACGTGCTTTTGATGTGTTTGGCTTGACTGCACGCGGATTCGATAAGGTATTGCGAGTTTCAAGAACCATTGCGGATCTTGAAAATTGTGAACAAATTACCTCAGATCATATTGCTGAGGCAATTCGATACAGAACTGTAGAAATATAAGGAGTTGCAATTGATTTGAAAGAAATTTTCTTATTAAAGCTTGGGGAAATTGTTTTAAAAGGCGCAAATAAGCGTCAATTCGAGGATAAGTTACGGCAAAATATCCGTCGTAGAATGAAGCCTTACGGCAATTTTGACGTGTATATTATGCAGTCCACTGTCTATGTACAACCTATGGATGAAGAGGCGGATATTGATGGTGCCTGGGAGGCTTGCCATTCGATTTTTGGTTTGGTTAGCTTATGCCGTTGCCGTGCTTGTAAAAAGGATCTGGACAGTATCTATGATACGATCCAAGAATATTTAGGGGATGATTTGGATTCTGCTGAGTCCTTTAAAGTTGAGTCAAAGAGATCTGATAAGGCATTTCCTATGACATCCATTGCTATTTCCCAGGAAATAGGTGGACGGCTTGCTGAGGCACATCCTACTTGTACGGTAGATGTTCACAATCCTGCGTATACTGTTTATGTGGAAGTGCGGGATCTGGCTGCTTATGTTCACGGACCAGCAGAACCCGGAGCAGGTGGTTTACCTACCGGCGTTGGTGGACGTGCTATGTGCTTATTATCCGGCGGTATTGATTCTCCTGTTGCTGCATATATGATTGCAAAACGTGGCGTTGAGATCGAAGCGATCCATTTCTTCTCATATCCTTATACTTCGCAGCTTGCAAAGGACAAGGTAATGGAGCTTGCCCGGCTGGTTACCCGTTATTGTGGCAGAATGACTGTTAATATTGTTGGTTTTACACAGATTCAAGAAGCAATTCGGGATAACTGTCCGGAAGAGTATTTTACCCTGATAATGCGGCGGTTTATGATGGAAATTGCGCAAAAGATCGCGAAGGATGACGGTTGCGGTGCTTTGATCACAGGTGAGAATTTGGGTCAAGTGGCTAGTCAGACGATGCAGGCAATGACCGTTACCGGAGCTGTTGTGGATATTCCTATATTTATGCCGCTGATCGGTATGGATAAAGAGGAGATCATAACGATTGCCAGAAAGATCAACACTTTGGAAACATCCATTCTTCCTTATGAGGATTGCTGTACGGTATTTACACCGAAGCACCCCAAGACAAAACCTACGCTGGGTCAGGTTGTTCATGCTGAGCGCAAACTGGATAGGGAAGCATTGATTCAAGAAGCTTTGAATTCTGTTGAGAAAATTACGGTGAAGTATAATGATGAAGCTTTTCTGTGAAGTTATTAAACAACTGGGTGTCAGAACGATTGCAACCGCAGAAAGCTGCACAGGTGGTATGATCGGTGCAGCACTTACTTCTGTGCCTGGCAGTTCAGCAGTTTATAAAGGTGGCATTATCAGCTATACAAATGAAGTAAAAATACTGGCGTTGGGTGTTCGTGAGGACTCTTTGGAGCGTTATGGTGCGGTTTCGGCTGCTGTTGCTGAAGAAATGTCCCAAGGTGTTCGTAAAGCGCTGAAGACAGATTTTGCTGTTTCGGTAACAGGATTGGCAGGTCCCGGTGGTGATGAATATGGAAATCCTGTTGGAACTGTCTACATTGGTTTAGCGGATGAAAATTCCACCGAAGTCCGACACTATCTTTTTTCCGGAAATCGGGACTCTGTCCGAAAGCAGGCAGCGGAAGCTGCAATGAATCTTATATTAGAAAAAATATCCTAAGGAGAATATTATGCGAATTATTGAAGATATCCATTACACAAGATCCCAGTCTCCATTCCAGACATTGGATCTGTATCTGCCGGATTGCGATAGCTTTCCTGTGGTGATCTATTTCCACTATGGCGGATTTACCGGCGGTGACAAAAAGGGATATAAATTTATTCCTTATTTGGTTGAGCGTGGCGTTGCAGTGATTAGTGCTAATTACCGACTGTATCCGGAAGCAGCATATCCTGAATTTATTCGTGACGGAGCTGCTGCTGTTGCTTGGGCATTTAAGCATATGGAAGAATACGGTACTGTAAAAGGATTCTTTATCGGAGGCTCTTCTGCAGGTGGCTACTTGACTGAACTGTTGTGCTTCGATAAGAAGTATTTGAAAATGCATAAAATCGATTCTGACAGTATTACTGGTTACATTATGGATGCAGCACAGCCTACAACGCATTTTAATGTTATGGTGGAACGGGGCTTTGACAAGCGTCGTGTTGTGATCGATGAGGCGGCACCTATTTATCACATTACAGAGGGCAGAACATATCCCCCTATGCAGATCATTGTTGCAGAGAATGACCTGAGAAACCGTCCGGAACAGAATGCGTTGTTGGTTTCTACATTAAAGCACTTTGGTTGTGAAGAGGATCGTATCGATTACAGAATCATTCCCGGTTGTAAGCATGTTCAGTATGTCAATGCTATTGATGAAAACGGTAAGAGCGGTTTTGCTGATATTCTCTACGATTTTATTTCTAAATACATTTAAATCAAAAAATCTCGCACCAATTTAGGTGCGAGATTTTTTGATTTATACTTTCTCCAATGCTACTGCACTGCCGAAACCGCCACCAACGCATAACGTTGCCAAAGCGTATTTTGCTTCAGGTCGGCGGTTTAGTTCATAGCAAAGTGTTCCTACTAAACGACCACCGGTACAGCCGGCAGGGTGACCAAGTGCAATAGCACCACCGTTTACATTCAGCTTTTCCTGGTCAATTCCCAATTCCTTAACGCAGGCTACAGCCTGGGCAGCAAAAGCTTCATTCAGTTCAATTAAGTCAAACTGGTCAATTGTCATATTCAGCTGCTTCAGAATTTTACGAACGGCAGGAACAGGACCGATTCCCATAACTCTGGGATCGACACCTGCGGTACTGTAGCCAATGATCTTAGCCATAGGCTTAATACCCAGTTCTTTGACTTTACTGCCACTCATCAACAAAACAACGGCAGCACCGTCATTTCTTCCACAGGCATTACCAACAGTAATGGTACCGTCTTTCTGGAACACCGGTTTTAATGTTGCGAGTTTTTCGGGGGAGGTGAGTCTGGGATGCTCGTCCTTATCTACTACGATAGGATCACCCTTTTTAGGGGTGATCGTGACAGGTACGATCTCGTCGAATTTACCAGCCTCGTATGCTGCCTGGTAACGAACCTGGCTTTGATGTGCGAATGCATCCTGATCTTCACGTGTTACGTTGTATTCTTTTGCAACAGTTTCTGCTGTGGGTCCCATACCCATTCTTCCGTAAATTTTTGAGGGTTGTGCACCGATTTGACTTTCAGTGATAGAATCATAAAGTGTTAAGTCACCGGTACCGGCACCGTAGCGAATTCCGTTGGTAAAGAAGGGAGCATTGCTCATACTTTCAACACCACCGGCGATCATAATATCTGCCATACCCACCATTATTTTGTTAGTTGCGTTTTGGATCGCAGCCATACCGGAAGAACAAGCCTGCTGAATGGTAAACGCAGTTACTTCATAAGGAAATCCAGCCTGTAATGCTGCATATCTTGCAACGTTATGAATTGCAGAGGACGGACGGGTTTCGCCCATCACAATTTCATCCACCATATCCGGTGTAATGTTGCCGCGCTTAACAACTTCTTTGAAAACAATCTCAGAAAGGTCAGCAACTGTCAGTGATCTTAATGCGCCACCCATTTTACCAATAGGGGTCCGACAGGCAGCCACAATATATACTTCTTCCATATTGATCCTCCAATCAGATGATACCATCGTTTTTCAGTGCTGTGATTTCTTCCTGGGTCATTCCCAGAAGTTCAGCATAAACCTCGTCATTGTGTTCACCTAAAGAGGGTGCGGGTCTGTAAATCGCAGTTTCCGTGTCACTGAATTTAATCGGCATTGCAGTTACCCGGAATGGACCAACACCCGGTTGTTCCATATAAGGGAACATTCCACGGTGATCAGCAAAATGCGGGTCTTCAGCGAGCTCCTTGATCGTTAGCAAGGGACCTGCCGGAATGCCTTCGGCAAGCAATGCATCAACAACCTCAGTAACAGTATGTTGAGTTGACCAGCCTTCCAAAATCTCGCAAATAGCTTCTTTATGTACCACTCGGTTTGCGATGCTGTCAAAACGGGGGTCCTCTCCATATTGCGGCTGCTTCAGGACCCGTTCACAGAGCTTGATCCAAAGCTCGTTTTTGCCGACGCCGATCATATACTGTCCGTCTTTGGCGTGGTAAGCACCATAAGGACAGTTTGTAGCATGTTTGCTGCCGGTACGGGGAACGATCTCTCTGTTAACAAAATAACGGTTGTTTTCTGACTGCTGTAAGCATATGATAGACTCTACCAAAGAGGTCTCAATTTTTTGACCTCTTCCGGTAATGGATCTTGCGTGCAGTGCCGCAAGAATACCAATGATAGAGTTCATACCTGCAGTTAAATCACCAATGGATGCACCAATTTTTAACGGTTCGCCACCTTCTTCGCCAACCATACTCATAATGCCGCCCATAGCCTGGGCAATTACGTCATAGGCGGGACGCTTTGCATAAGGTCCGGATGTTCCAAATCCGGAGATGGATGCATAGATGATTTGGTCATTGATCCTTTTTAGCTCTTCGTAACCCAATCCTAATCGATCCATAACATCCGGACGGAAATTTTCCAAAACGACATCGGCTTTTTTAACCAGCTTCTTGAATATTTCTTTTCCTTCGTCCTTTTTAAGATCAAGGGTTATACTGCGCTTGTTTCTGTTGATTGTAGTATTAAATGCGCTTGTTCCGTTTGGTGAGAAAGGGGGATTCCTTCTGGATTCGTCACCACCGTTGGGAATTTCGATTTTAATGACATTGGCACCCATTTCACCCAGCCACATTGCAGCAAAAGGACCGCTTAGTACCCGTGTCATATCGATTACTGTAATATCACTTAAAGGTCCGTGATTCATGATCAAACTCCTTTGTAATGATTTATTAGATATCTGCGTTACACAGTTCCTCGTACAGTCTTACAACTTCCAGAGAATCGTCGGTTGGAGGATACTTTCTGACAGCTAACTTAAATAATTCCCGTGCAGTATTTGCCAAAGGTGTAGGTGCACCAACGGCATCAGCTGTTTTACATACGATTCCGGTGTCCTTTAACTGAATTTGAAGTGTACTTCTGGTGTTGAAGTCCCGATCGATCAGGAACTGACCGCGGTTCTCAAAAATTCTGGATGTTCCGGCACATGTGCAAATGGTATCATACATCTTCTGAAGGTCCAGACCGCATTGCCGTGCTAATGTAAAAGCTTCTGCTGTTGCGCACATATGAACACCCACAAGAAGCTGATTAATGGCTTTTACAGCTTGTCCCTGTCCGGCTTTTGTACCGATGTGGACAATATTGGAAGCAAAGGATTCCATTATGGGTTTGCATTTAGAAAACACATCGTCCTCACCGGCTACCATAAGTGTTAGAGTTCCCGCTTTTGCACCGGCTGTACCACCACTGACAGGGCAGTCAAGCATTTTGCAGTTGGCGTCCTCTGCCATTTTAGACAAGTTTTTAGCTTCGTCCATTGCAATGGTGCCCAGGTTAATAATAACACCGTTTCGAAGTGTTTTCAAAAGCCCGCTCATCGCACTGCAGCAATGGGCATATGTATTCACCATCATAAGAATAATTTCTGCTTTTGTTCCTAATTCTTCTGTACTTTCTGCACCTTCAGCACCTAACTCTAAAAGATCTGCATATGCTTCCGGGTGAATGTCAAAAAGGACCATTTTATAGCCATGGGATAGTATGTTTTCAGCAACGCTATGCCCCATAGCACCAAGTCCAATCATACCGATTTTCATTTTAGATTCCTCGATTCTTATAAAAACTGGTAATATTTAAAACTGGAAGTGCAGCCACCTTTTGGGTGGCTGCTGTAACTCACATAAGAAGCCAAACAGGATTCTCAATATAATGTTTGATACTCTGCAGGAAACGAGCGGCAGGAGCACCGTCGATAACACAGTGGTCATAGGAAAGGCAGAGGTTCATCATGGGGCGGGCAACGATCTGTCCGTCTACAACTACTGCACGCTCAGCAATTCTACCAACTGCAAGAATACAGGTTTCCGGAGGATTCACAATTGCGGTGAAGGAATCCACCTCAAACATTCCAAGATTGGAGATGGTAAATGTACCACCCTTCATATCATCGGGACGCAGAGAACCGCCTCTGGCTTTCTCGATAAGCTTTTTGCTTTCCTTGGAGATTTCCGGAATGGAAAGAATGTCTGCATCCTTCAAAACAGGGACAACCAAACCCTTTTCAGAATCCACCGCAATGCCTATATTGGCATAGTTTTTGTAGTGAATACCGTCAGACTGCAAGGAAGCGTTTGCCTGTGGGTTTTCAACCAAAGCTTTTCCGCAAACGGCTACCAGTAGATCAACATAGGATACTTTAATGCCATCCTTTGCCAAACGTTCATTCATTTGTTTACGGAAAGCAATCATATTGGTCATATCTACATCCATACGGGTGTTAGTCTGTGCCATTTCCTGTTGACTGCTGCGCATACGGTTGGCGATGATCTTTCGCATACCGGTAAGGGGAACGATATCATCCTTAGGAACGCGGTGTTTTGCAGAACTGTTTGCGGAATTTGCAATATAGTCAATAACATCTTGCTCCACAATTCTGCCGTTTTCACCGGTACCGGATACTTCACGGATATTGATGTTTTGATTAGCTGCATAACGACGGGCACGAGGGGAGGCGATCACTCTGTCACCTGTTTGTTTGGTGGGGGGAGTTATCGTTGCAGAAACAGCAGGGGAGTGGGAAGTTGCAGGAGCAGGGGAGTCAACGGTATTATCCTGGATAGCGTCCAAGGAAGGTGCGGTATCACCGGCATTGCCAATTGCGGCAATGGGTTTGCCGCAGGGGATACTTGTATCCTCAGGGTAGTATAGCTTTAATACAACACCGGATACAGGAGACTCGGAAACAACAGCTGCCTTATCGGTTTCAATTTCAACGAGAGGATCGCCTTTGTTGACTGTATCACCTTCTGATTTCAGCCATTTTACGATCATACCTTCTTCCATATCCATACCTAATTTAGGCATACGGAAGAACATTTCATCATTTTGAGAGATGGTAGCTTCGTTAGTAGCTACAGGAGCAGGGGCACAATCCTGCGCACAGTAAGTATCAGGATCCGGAATAGGGTCACCGGGTTGTCCAATGACGGCAATGGGTTTGCCACAGGGAATACTTGCGTCTTCCGGATAGTACAGTTTTAAAATAACACCGGATTTGGGTGATTCCACTTCGACAGATGCTTTGTCTGTTTCAATTTCTACCAGTATCTCACCTTTTTCTACTGTTTCTCCTTCAGATTTTAACCAACGGGCAATGACGCCTTCTTCCATATCCATACCCAGCTTGGGCATTAGGAAGAAATTATCATTAGACGCTGCAGGAACTGTTGCTGCGTTATCAGCAGTTGTAGTTTGTGTGGAATTATCGGTAGTTGCACTTGCGGGATCCGGGATCGATTCGCCCGGCTGTCCAATAACGGCAATGGGCTTGCCACATTCCACACCGGTTTCTTCAGAATAGAAGAGCTTCAAAATGGTGCCGGATGCAGGGGATTCCACCTCAACAGAAGCCTTGTCGGTTTCAATCTCGGCAATCAATTCACCTTTATTAACGGTGTCACCTTCATTTTTAAGCCAGCGGGCAATAATACCCTCTTCCATATCCATACCCAGCTTAGGCATCAGAAATAATTCAGCCACGGAATTTCCCTCCCTGGCACAGCTTATTGACTGCGTCAACAATTTTTTGCACGGTAGGTGCAGACTCTACTTCGGGTATCGTTGCATTGGGAACAGGAATGTTTGCACCGCAAACACGGAGAATGGGTGCGTCCAGTTCATCAAATAGCTTGTCAGCGATTTGTGCAGCAATTTCCGCACCGTAACCGCTTCTTTCACAAGCTTCGTGTACGATCAGAACACGACCGGTTTTGCTTACAGATTTTTTAATAGCATCAAAATCCAGAGGGACAAGTGTGCGCAGATCCAAAACCTCGGCGTGGATGCCTTTACTTTCCAGTTCCTTAGCTGCATCCAATGCAGTCAGAACTGTTTTGGAGTAGGTGATGATGGTTACATCGTCACCTACTTTTTTAATATCCGCTTGTCCCAGAGGTATCAGATATTCATCCTCAGGAACCTCTCCTTTAGTTTGATACAAACCCTTGTGTTCAATAAAAATGACGGGATTGTTGTCACGGATAGCGCTCTTAAGAAGACCCTTCACATCGTAAGGAGTAGAGGGCATAACGACCTTTAAACCGGGGATATGGGTAAATAGAGACTCCAGGCTTTGAGACTGGGTGCAGCCGTTGGAGCGACCACGGCCACACTGTGTACGAATTACCAAAGGAACATTCACCTGACCATTGGTTTTATAGCACATCTTAGACATTTGGTTCAGTACGATATCAAATCCACAGCCAATAAAATCAACGTGCATAATTTCCGCAACCGGTCTTGCACCGCACATTGCGGCACCGGTAGCAGTGCCGAGGATTGCAAGTTCAGATAGGGGAGTGTTGCGGACACGCTTAGGTCCAAATTCGTCCAATAAGCCCTTGGTTGCTTTATATACGCCACCGGTAATAGCGACATCTTCGCCCATGACAAAAATTTTTTCATCCTTGCGCATTTCTTCGGCGAGGGCGGAAGAAACCGCGTCACGATACATAATTGTTTTCATTCCGTTTCTCTCCTTAATCCACAAAAAGGTTCTTTTCCATATCTTCAACCTTCATAGGTGTGCCCTTCATACCAAACTCAACAGCGGCAGCAACCTGAGCTTCAACAGATTGATAGATACTCTTGTCATCTTCTTCGGACCAGTTAAACTCGTCATGCAAAAGCTTCTTCATTTTTCTTATGCAATCGTTATTTTGGGCAACTGCTTCCACCTCAGCACGGGTGCGGTAAGTCTGCTCATCACCTTCGTGATGTCCCCGCAGGCGATATGTATCGCACTCGATGAAGGTGGGACCTTCACCGCGACGGGCACGGGCAATTGCTTCCTTTGCAGCTGCATATACTTCCAGTACGTCATTACCGTTGACCAGAACGCCGGGTACACCGTAGCCCGCTGCTCTTTGATAGAAGGTACCCATAGCAGTGGATGTTTCTACGCTGGTGGAAATTGCATAATGATTATTCTCGCAAACAAAAATAACAGGCAATTTCCACAGAGCAGCTATGTTCATTGCCTCGTGGAATGCACCCTGGTTGCCGCCACCGTCACCAAAGAAAGCTACGGAAACCCTTTCAGGAGCAAACATAGAGCAATACAATGCGTGACCTGTGCCCAAAGTTTCGGATGCGCCGACAATGCCGTTAGCACTTAAAAAGCCGACTTCAGGTGCGGTCTGGTGCATTTTACCGGCTCGACCGCCACAGTTTCCTTGTTCTTTACCCATCAGCTCAGCCATCATCAAATTGATATCAGCACCCTTGGCAATCAGGTGACCGTCACAACGGTGAGTAGAAGCAACGTAGTCATCCTTCTTCAAATTGTGACATAAGCCTGTTGCAACAGCTTCTTCGCCAACATACATATGCATATTACCAATAACATGACCTTGCTTAAAATATGCTACGGTAGTTTCTTCGAAATGCCGGATGAGAATCATCATTCGATACATTTCAACCAGATCTTCGCGGGTTAGATTTAGCTCTTTATAATTCAATTGAATCGTCCTTTCTTACTTTTGTTATAAAAGCTATCTGTTAATATGAACAGCACATCACTTCATATTAAATATAAACCATAGAGATTATATTGTCGAATACTAAATCACTTAAAGCTTATAATAAAAAAGTTATAATTATCTATACAAACTAATTAAAGTGTGTTATGATAATTAAGACAGGAGGGATACTATGACGTTTCGACAGTTGGAGTATATTATTGAAGTTGCAGAGCAGGGAAGTATTTCTATTGCGGCGAGAAAATTGATGATTTCACAACCATCATTAAGCCAAACCATCAAAAGTATTGAAAATGAATTCGGTATTATTCTTTTTGACAGAAGTTCTGTCCCGTTGATTCCCACAAAAGCAGGAACGATTTTTTTAAGTAAGGCAAAAACAATATTAGGTACATTTGAAGATCTAAAGAAAGAAATATCTTTGACAGAAAGTGATTCTCACGAATTACATATTGGTATTTCGGATTCGGCAGCGTTGATCAATAAGCATATTTTCCGGGAATTTCAAACAAAATTCCCAAAGATCAAGTTGATCCTGGTTGAAAGAGATCAATTTATGCTGGAGCGTATGTTGGAAGCAGGCAAGCTGGATATGATTTTCACAATGATTCCTTCTGAAAACTCAAATCTAACGGTTATTCCGCTGGTAGAAGATGAATTATTGATCGCTTTGCCGAAAAACCACCCCGTTTCCCGGGATGTATTATTAAAGTATGAAGATCTGTTTGATGAGAATTGGAGACAGCAATTCTATCCGGAAATTAGTTTAATGGATTGCCGGAATGTTCGCTTCGTATTGTCCGGCAGAGATCGATTGAAATTCACACAGTTATCTGCACTTAGAGGTGTCTTTGACCCTGAAATTGGATTTGAAACAGATTCCTTGGCATCTGCGGTATCTATTTCTGCTTATGAGCCTCATGGAACTGTTGTACCCAAATTATTTTCTACCCTCTATGACGGTCCGGATAAACCTTGTTTCTTCTCGTCTACCAGCAAGCTTCCCAATTGGAGCTTTGCGCTTAGCCTGCGAAAAGACTATTCACTATCAAAGTATGCATATTACTATATAGATCTATTTGTACGGTATATTGAAACATTGGGGCTGTTATCTAATAACTTAACTACTGAAAAAGTGTTAAAAATTATAAAGAATATTGAATGATAAAAAATAAACCGCGATGCGGTGGATTTTTTATTGGACCAATATTTGAATGAATATATTTGTAGGCAAATTTGCTATATAATCTGATGTTTGAATGTTTTTCAGTGCGGCTATATAATCACTTTCTATAGGCTTACAGCCGATGAGCTTCCTTGACAGGAGGGAGATATCCTGCAGACTGAAAAAATCACCACGAAATTCTACATTTGTAATGATACCGCTATCAACTGTCAGATAGATCTCAACAGTACCGCACCCTTCAATTCTAGCTTTTTTATGAATTGTGCAGGAAGGGGAGGCACCAAAGTTCCAATCCCAAGTGTTGTATCGGTTCTTTTGAAGTTCAATGATGGATTCGATATCCTGTTGGGTTAGCCTGTACTCTTTACATACCGTGTGTTTAATAAGACTCTTGATAATAAGAGTTCTGAATTGCGCAAGAGATAGCGGTTCTTTTAAGTGATCAAAGACGTTGGTAACTCTGCTTCTGACAGATTTAATTCCTTTTGCCTGTATTTTATCAGGATCAGTTTTTAATGCAGCGTTTAGGACGTCTAAATTGGATTGGAACAGAATCGTTCCATGATGCATTACTCTGCCATTTTTAATATATTGGGAGTTTCCTGAGAATTTTTTACCATCAATGGTCATATCGTTTCTGCCGTTAAGTGATGCATCGATCCCGATGCTGTTGAGAACTTCAATAATTGGCTTGCAGAATGTTTTAAAATCCAGTTGATTGTCTTTTTCAGCGTTGCTGATGAAAGAAAAATTAAGGTTTCCCAGATCATGATACACGGCACCACCGCCGGATAATCTGCGTACAACTTTAATATTATTTGCTTCGACATAAGAAAGATCGATCTCTGCCAATGTGTTTTGATGTTTGCCGATAATAACTGCATTATCGTTTTGCCAAAGCATCAAGTACGTTTTATCTTTCGGGAGATGATCGAAGATATATTCTTCTGTGGCAAGATTAAATGATGGATCAGTTGTATATAGATCAATATAATACAATTCCATAATATGCCTCCAAATAAAAATCACCTTCGACTGCTGTCGAAGGTGATTTTGTATGGCGGAGAAGGAGGGATTTGAACCCTCGATACCCTT
>JAZQHW010000024.1:0-23116 GCA_045540795.1 Faecousia sp.
CATATTACAGTCGAAAAATGGGTTTGCCCATCAAAAGTATTATCTGTACATCGGAAAGTAACAGTTCCGTTTGGGATCTGATGCAACGGGGTACATTTCTTCCTGCACAAGCAGACGATATCCGCATTGCCGGTATTGAACGGTTGATCCATTCTGCTTTAGACGGTGAATCTTTTGAAAGCTTTGTAAATTGTATGGAACAGAAGAAAGCCTACTCCATTGATGAGGAAATGCTGCCTGTATTTAACGAAGGTCTATTTTGCTCTGTTGTGGATGATAATCGTGGAGACAGTGTTATTAACAGCGTGTTCAGATCCAATGAATACATTTTAGATCCTGTTACGGCACTGTGCTATGCAGGCTTACAGGATCACAGAGCGAAATACGGTGTTGGACGATTGACATTGCTTTTGTCAGAGGAATCACCTAAAGCGCAAGGGAGCAAATATTAAAAATTGCTTGAATACTTAAATGATTGTTTGAGGTTTGCCATATGGCGTTGTATGCAATAGGAGATCTTCATTTGTGTCTGGGAAATCCCAAGCCGATGGATATTTTTGGCGGTACATGGGTGGGATATTTAGATAAGCTAAAAGCAGGATTTGCAGAAGTTACGGTAGATGATACTACCGTTTTGCTGGGAGATCTGTCCTGGGCGTTAGGGTTGGATGAAGCAAAAAATGATTTTGCCTGGATCGATCAGATCCCCGGGCGCAAGATCATTCTGAAGGGGAATCACGATTACTGGTGGAGCACCGCTGCAAAGTTTTATAAGTTCTGCCAGGAGAATCAATTCTCTGATATGTGGATTCTTAATAATAACCATTATGAATACCAGGGTTACGCCATTTGTGGAACCCGGGGCTGGTTTTATGAGGAAGACCGCAGCGGAGAACATGATGAGAAAGTATTCAAAAGAGAACTGATGAGGCTGGAATCCTCTTTGATTTCTGCCGGAGATCTGCCTAAAATCGTTTTCCTGCACTATCCGCCCCGATACAAAGGCTATGAATGCTGCGAGATCATTGACCTAATGAAACGGTATGATGTGCGTACCTGTTATTATGGACATTTGCACGGTGCCAGCCACGGTTTGGCGATGGAAGGACTGTGGGATGGCATAGATTACCGCTTGGTTTCTGCCGATAAGGTGGGATTTAAGCCAATACGCGTGTTTTAATAAAGTTTTTTTAAGAAAACTATGGACTTTTTCGATAATGTTTGATAGAATATTTCGGATGCAATTTTATATAAATCGCTAAGCGATATTTTGGGAGGATATAAAAATGAATGTTAAGAGCGTAGAGAAAAAAGGCAACGAGGCTACCATCGTAGTTGAAATCGATAAGGAACTTATGGAATCCGGTGCTAACAAGGCATATCTGAAGGCACGTAAGAATATTATGATTCCTGGTTTTCGTAAGGGTAAGGCGCCCCGCAAGATGATCGAAAAGCTCTATGGTGCACACGTTTTCTATGAAGACGGTCTGGAGGAGATCTTTCCCGAGATCTACCAGGCAGCTGTTGTCGATCAGGACGTAAAGGCTGTTGGCCGTCCCAGCTTGACTGATATGGATATCAATGACGAGGGTGTCGTTACCATCACCATTACCACTGAAACCTATCCTGAAGTCACCCTGGGCGAGTATAAGCGTCTTGAGGTTGAGAAGGAAGAGGTTGCAATTACCGATGAGCAGGTGGAAGCTGAGCTGGACCGTATGGCACAGAATGTTGCTTCTGTGGAAAAGGTAGACCGTCCTGCTGAAATGGGCGACACTGCCAACATTGATTTTGAAGGCTTTGACAACGGTGTTCCCTTTAACGGCGGCAAGGGCGAGAACTTCGATCTGAAGCTGGGTTCCGGTTCCTTTGTTCCCGGCTTTGAAGAGCAGGTCGTTGGTATGTCTGAGGGCGAGGAGAAGGACATCAACATTACTTTCCCCGAGGATTATCACGCTGAGCTGGCAGGTAAGCCTGTTGTGTTCCATGTTAAGTTGAATAAGGTTACTGTTACCAATGTTCCTGCAAAGGATGACGAGTTCGCTAAGGATGTTTCCGAGTTTGAGACTCTGGAGGCACTGAAGGCTGATATCCGTGAGAAGGCACAGGCTGACGCTGAGAAGAAGGTACAGTCTGCATTTGAGCAGGCTTGTGTGGATAAGGCTGCTGAAAATACAACTGTGGATATGCCTAAGTCTCTTGTTGAGGCTGAACTGGACAACCAGATGGAGCGCTTTGGCTATCAGCTGCAGATGAGCGGTTATTCCATGGAAGCTTATGCAAAGATGATGGGCGGCGATCTGGCATCTATGCGTAACGCTTTTAGACCTGCTGCTGAAAAGCAGGCTAAGGTCAATGTGACTCTGGCTAAGATCGTGGAAACTGAAGCAATTACTGTTTCCGATGAGGAGATCGAGGAAGAGCTTAAGTCCCTGGCTGAGCAGTACAAGCTGGAGCTGGATAAGGTTAAGGAAATGGTTCCTGCTGAAGAACTTAAGTCCAGCATTGAAACCCGTAAAGCTGTCAAGGTTATTGTTGATTCCGCTGTTGCTGTAGCACCCAAGAAGGAAGAAGCAGCTGTTACTGAGGAATAATATTCCAGTTTAATGGTTAGAATGTTTTAAACCCTGAAAGGAGACATTACCATGAGTTTTATACCCTATGTCGTTGAACAAACCAGCCGTGGAGAACGTAGTTATGATATCTTCTCCAGACTGCTGAATGATCGCATTGTTTTCTTGTCGGAAGAGGTGAATGATACCACTGCCAGTTTGATCGTTGCGCAACTTTTGTATCTGGAAGCCCAGGATCCGGACAAGGATATTCAGTTTTATATTAACAGCCCCGGTGGAAGTGTTACTGCGGGTATGGCAATATATGACACAATGCAGTATATCAAATGTGATGTTGCTACGATCTGCGTTGGTATGGCTGCTTCTATGGGTGCATTCTTGCTTTCTTCCGGTGCCAGGGGCAAGCGTATGGCGTTGCCTAACTCTGAAATTATGATACATCAGCCTTCTGCCGGCACCAAGGGACAGATTACGGATATGGCAATTCATATGAAGCGTTTGGAAAGCATTAAAGCCCGTATGAATCAGATCCTCTCTCAGAATACCGGTAAAAGCATTGATGAAGTGACGTTGGCTTGTGAACGGGATAACTTTATGACAGCTGACGAAGCAATGGCTTTTGGTATTATCGATAAAGTGATTGACCACCATTGATTTTCAACGAAAGGCGGTGCATAACCAATGGCTAAAAAGGATGAACAGGTTTTGTGCTGTTCTTTTTGTGGAAAACAGGAGAATAAAGGTCGGTTGATCGTTGGTCCCGATGTTTGTATCTGCAGCGATTGCGTAGAGGCTTGCTGCGATTTGCTGAAGCAGGATAATTTAAGTGCCGATATGCCTGAACAATTACCTACCCCTATGGAAATGAAGGCATATATGGATAATTATATCATCGGACAGGAAGACGCAAAGATCGCGCTGAGTGTTGCGGTATATAACCATTATAAGCGTATCTATCTTTCCAAAGATTCTGATGTTGAGCTCCAAAAGAGCAATATCCTGCTGATTGGACCTACCGGCTCCGGTAAGACATTGTTTGCACAGACATTAGCCAAAATACTCAATGTGCCTTTTGCTATTGCCGATGCAACCACATTGACAGAAGCCGGTTATGTCGGCGATGATGTTGAGAATATCTTGGTCCGGTTGCTGCAAGCGGCTGATTTTGATGTGGAACTGGCAGAGCGCGGTATTATTTACATCGACGAGATGGATAAGATCGCGAGAAAAAGTGAAAATACATCTATAACAAGAGATGTTTCCGGCGAAGGTGTACAACAGGCATTACTGAAGATTTTGGAGGGAACTGTTTCCAATGTACCGCCTCAGGGAGGCAGAAAGCATCCGCAGCAGGAAACGATTCCGATCAATACAAGTAATATTCTCTTCATTTGCGGCGGCGCGTTTGATGGTTTGGACAAGATCATTGAAGCCAGAACCGAAAAAAGCACCATCGGCTTTGGTTCTTCTGTAGAAAGCAAGAAAGAGCGTGATGTTGGTAAGTTGTTTGCCCAGGTGCAATCTCATGATTTGCTGAAGTTTGGCATTATTCCAGAACTTGTAGGTCGTTTGCCGGTGATCACCGCATTACAGAGTCTTAAGAAAGAAGATCTTGTCCGAATTCTTGTTGAGCCAAAAAATGCATTAACCAAGCAATACAAGTCTTTGCTTGCAATGGATAATGTGGAATTGGAGATCCAGCAAGAGACCTTGGAGGCTATTGCTGAGCGCGCCATTGAGCGTCAAATTGGTGCCAGAGGTTTGCGGGCGGTTTTTGAGCAGGCGATGACAAAAGTTATGTATGTAATTCCTTCGGATCTGTCGATCCATAAGGTTGTAATCACACCGGAATGTTTGGACGGTGCACAACCTAAGCTTGTTCGTAACAAGAATAAACCGCGTTCTCCAATTAGTATTAAACATTCTTAATTCTTCAAAGGGGGTAGATATCTACCCCCTTTTTACTCCACACCAAGGAAGGTGAAGCGTATGTCTGAAAATAAGTTAGTTTTAAATATGCCTTTTTTGGCGCTCCGCGGCTTGACCGTTTTTCCGGATCAAACGATCCATTTTGATATTGGAAGAGTGAAATCTGCACTTGCTTTGGAAGCGGCAATGAAAAAGGATCAAATTCTATTACTGGTCCCCCAGAGAAATCTTCTGGATGATGATCCGGATATGCACGGATTATACTCAATCGGTACAGTTGCGAAGGTTAAGCAGATATTAAAAACCCACGGTGACAATGTACGTGTGTTGGTGACCGGCTTGTACCGTGCTAAAATTGTTGAACTGCAACAGTTAACGCCTTATTTAGCGGGAACGTTGGAAAAAGTGCCGGTCATACCGTATAAAGAAACGGTGAAGACCCATGCATTGCGCAGAGAAGCGAATATGTTGTACGGAAATTATATGGAGATGACTGAACATCCGGCACAGTCAGTACATCTTCATATGCTGGCTTCTGAGGATTGCGGCTTTATTGCGGATGCCATCGGTCAGAATTCCGGAATTGAATTTAAAAATAAAGCGAAACTCCTTTGTCAGCTGGATCCTGTCAAGCGTTTAACAAGCGCCATTACGATGCTTCGTCTTGAAATGGAAATGCTGCAGATCGAGAATGATATTCAGGAACGCACAAGAGCACAGATTGATCAGGACCAAAGGGATTATTATTTACGAGAACAGATAAAGGCAATTCGTGAAGAACTGGGAGAAGAGGACTATTCTGAATTTTCTGAGTATGAACGGAAAATTCTGCTTTTGAATTTGAGCAGTGAATCTGAAATGAAACTCCTTAAGGATCTTGAACGGTTAAAGAAACAACCCTTTGGATCTTCTGAAGCATCTGTTTTGCGTAATTATTTAGACACAGTGCTGGAGCTGCCCTGGAATGTCCGAACAAAAGAAAAGCTGGATATTCATTCTACACGCACCACATTAGACCGTGACCATTTCGGAATGGAAAAGGTTAAGCAGCGCATCTTGGAATCCGTTGCGGTTCGTGCACTGGCTCCGGATATGCCTCCGCAAATTATTTGTCTTGTGGGCCCTCCGGGTATTGGTAAAACATCTATTGCTTATTCAATCGCAAAAGCACTCAACCGTAAAATGGCAAGAATCGCCTTGGGCGGTGTACACGACGAAGCGGATATCCGCGGTCACAGAAAAACCTATGTAGGTGCGATGCCTGGCAGAATCCTTTCCGCGCTGACACAAGCGGGCAGTATGAATCCTCTGCTGCTTCTGGATGAAGTGGATAAGATGGGTTCGGATTACCGAGGAGACCCCAGCGCTGCTCTGTTGGAAGTTTTAGACAGCGAACAGAACAAGACATACCGCGATCATTATCTTGAGATTCCGGTTGACTTAAGCGGTGTAATGTTCATTACGACAGCCAATACAACGGATAGCATCCCAAGACCTTTGCTTGACCGTATGGAGATCATAGAACTGGATTCTTACACCGATGAAGAAAAGCTGATGATTGTGAAAAATCATCTTTTGGCGAAACAGTTAAAGAAGCATGGTTTAAAGAAAACACAACTTAGAATCTCTGATGATGGTATTCGTGAAATTATCCGTTGTTATACCCGTGAATCCGGTGTCAGAAAGCTGGAGCGTTGTATTGCCGAGATTTGCCGTAAGACAGTAATGGAGCTGTTGTCTGATGATACGTTGCATCGTATTCAGGTGAACGGTTCTAATCTGGATAAGTATTTAGGTATCAGAAAGTACTTGCCGGACAGAATTCCCGGTTGTGACCAGGTGGGATTGGTAACAGGATTAGCTTGGACTTCCGTTGGCGGTGAAACCCTGGAAGTAGAAGTGAATGTAATGGATGGCACCGGTAAATTGGAATTGACCGGTAACTTGGGTGACGTTATGAAGGAATCTGCCCATGCAGCGTTGAGCTATATTCGTGCAAATGCCCAAAGCTTAAATATTGCCAGGGATTTCTATAAAACCAACGATATTCATGTTCACTTCCCGGATGGTGCCGTTCCCAAGGATGGTCCTTCTGCCGGTGTAACTGTTTGCACAGCTATGGTTTCTGCATTGACCGGTCTTTCAGTCCGTAGAGATGTTGCTATGACCGGTGAGATTTCTTTACGCGGACGCGTTCTGGCGATCGGTGGATTGAAGGAAAAAACAATGGCAGCCCTTCGTCACGGTATTCGTACGGTAATCATTCCCAAGGATAATGAGAAGGATTTGATGGAGATTGATCAAACGGTACGAAATGCATTGAATTTCATTACAGCTGAATCTATAGATACCGTTTTGAATGCTGCGCTTAACAAAACAAATGATGATCTTTCCATGATCATTCAAGAGCTTCCGGAAACCACAAAAGTAAGGTCAAGAAACAGAGAAATCCAACAGTAAGGAGCTGGATTATGAATTTTAATAATGTTGAGTTTTTGATTTCAGCTGCCAATGCTAAACAACTTCCTGTCAAGAAAATGCCTGAAATTGTATTTGCCGGTAAGTCAAATGTTGGAAAGTCGTCTGTGATAAACAGAGTTCTCCAACGTCGGAATATGGCAAGAGTAGGGGAGAAGCCCGGTAAAACGATTCATGCGAATTATTTTATCATTGACGGAAAGTGTTACTTTGTTGATCTGCCCGGCTATGGATACGCAAAAGTCCCTGTAGCAGAAAAAGAACGTTGGGGTAGATTAATGGAGGATTATTTCGCTGCAGATCGAATCGATCTGGGTATCTTAATTGTGGATGCAAGACATGCACCAACCAATAATGATATTACAATGGCTGATTGGTTTATTGACAGCGGTTGTCCTTTTGTTGTTGTCGCAAATAAGCTTGATAAATTAAAGAAATCAGAAATCGAACCGAATTTACAAGTGATTCGTGAAGATCTCGATCTGCCTGAAGACTGTCCTGTAATTCCTTTTTCTGCAGAGAAAGGAACCGGCAGGGATGTGTTGGTGCAATATATCTGTCAGGCAGCAGGGGAAAGTAAATAACCCAACCAATAATACCTGGTACAGTTTTGCTGTATCGGGTATTTATTTTGCTTGTCCGAATAGAATGAAAGAGAAGGGGAGTGGTTTGATGAAATCATCAAAAGGAAAGACGATGCAACAAGGGAAAGTGTTATCATATCTAATTACTTCTTTCGTTATGATAATTGTTACATTACTATTGCTGCTGGTTGAAATTATATGCATAAATAATGAATATGTCGATCTGAATAACGGTGTCATAGTTACGAAGCTTATCCCATTAATTGCAACATTTATTGGCACTGTTATTAACGAAAAAATGAACAGATCTCCCAATGTGATTATGGGATCTATTCCGGTGGGGATCTATAATTTTGCCTTTATGTTTGTTGCTATCGTATTCTGGAACGGTGTTACTATGGATTATATATGGTCACTGATGATGAGTCTGATCGGCTATCTGATTGGTTACTATTGGTCAAATCGTAAGAATAGAATGAGAAAATCAAAGAATTGGAATAAGCGTAATCGTTAATTTGTACAAAAATCGCGGGTAGGTAAATAATATTTACTCTGTAGAGTAAAACTGAAGCTTTTCTTGCAAAACTATATCTAGTGCCCAAATAGCAGACGGTATCCCTATATCTTGATTTTTGTATTTTTATAACTATTTTGGTTAACTTAGTTTACATAATGATGTTAACATAAAAATGGTCATAATTCACAAAAATCGAAAAAATATCCATTATTGCTTGCTTTTATCCTTTCTTTGTTGTATAGTATTCGTGCGTTATGTTGATCTCTTTGGGATTTTATCGCAATGAATACTGCAATCATTTCACTTTAGGAGGCAGTTTGATTTGTTGCGCCCGTACTCATCTATTCTTCAATCTGAACGTAGTTGTTTGGTAAATACGGTTTTATTGGCGGTATCCTGGATTGCAGGATTGATCCTTGGATCCGTAATTTCTCAAAGAGTTATTTCTGAATATTCAAATTCTTTTTATATTCAATGTTTTGACTTATCGCTGATTTCTTTGTTCTTTGTATCCGTGATCCCTGCTTTTCTTTCTGTTATTGCAATTCAATTTCATAAGTGCTTTCTGATTTTGGTCATCTTCTTCAAAGCTGTTTTTTATTCTTTAAGTTCAGTCTTTGTTGTTTCTTCTTTTGAAGATGCAGGATGGCTCGCCCGGATCATTCTTTTATTTTCGGATACTATGCTTGTGATATTGTTACAATGGTTTTGGCTTCAGTTACTTAATTGTTCCCAAAAGCAGAAAATTGCGAAAGCCTTATTTGTATATGCAATTGTGGCTGCGGGAATTATTTCCTTTGATTTTCTTTTTGTATACCCGTTATCAATTGTAGTTTTTAATTATTAACCAAGGAAGGTTTGCTTGTAAATGTTGGATCTGATTCAGGCCTATGAAAATTACCTGACCAAGGTAAAAAAGGCATCTAACAACACAATATCCTCCTATATGCGTGATATCCGCCAGTTTGCTGCCTGGCTTCGTGACGCAGAGGGGGTTGATGTTATTGATGCTACTCAACTGAATATTTCCAATTTCTTTGTGCATTTGGAGCAGGAAGGAAGAACCGGTGCAACCGTTTCCAGAAATCTTGCAAGTCTCAAGAACTTTTATTCCTATGTTGTTTCTTCGGGATTTTTGGAGAAAACGCCTGTTACTGATATCCATGTGGACAGGGGAGAGAAAAAGCTTCCTCACATTCTTACAGGCCGTGAGATCGAGCTTCTTCTTTCGCAACCTGTTTGCATTGATGCAAAAGGCTACCGTGACAAAGCTATGCTGGAAGTGATGTATGCAACCGGCATTCGGGTCAGTGAGTTGATTGAACTTGACATCGATGATGTGAATCTGGAGCAGGGAATCATCAAATGTAACGGTGCAAAGCGTTCTCGTATTATTCCGCTTTATCCTGCGGCTGCAAAAGCGCTGAGCAATTATGTTTTGGATATCCGTGACGGTATGATCGAAGATCCCGAGGAGCGCGCATTGTTTGTTAATATCAATGGTGTTCGTATGAGTCGTCAGGGTTTTTGGAAGATCCTCAAGCATTATCAGAGCACTGCACATATAGAGAAGGAAATAACGCCCCACACATTGCGTCACAGTTTTGCTGTGCACCTGCTGGAAAATGGTGCTGATTTAGGCTCTTTGCAGGAGTTGATGGGACACAGTGATATTTCTTCAACACAGATGTATACCCATATGATCAATAAACGCATTAAATCTGTGTATGAAAAATGTCATCCGAAGGCATAGAATAAATGCAGGCACATCGTTAATGAACGGTGTGCCTGCATTATTGTTTAGATTCCGGTCATCGCTGCAAGAACATCAACCTCAAAGGATTGAATGTTTCGCTTCATAGACAGACCTTCCTGGATATCTACATCCGCATATTTTCCGTTATTGGTACAGATGATGCGGTTTGTTTTGTTTGCGATAAGACATTCTACTGCTAAATATCCCATTTTTGTGGCATTAACACGGTCACGACCGGTAGGGGAGCCGCCACGTTGAATATGCCCCAAAACAGTAACACGTGGATCCAAATCGATGGATTCTTTGATTTTGGTTGCTATATCTGCCGCAGAGCCAACACCTTCTGCTACAACGATCATATAATGGGTAAAACCATTCAGCCGCGCCTGGCGGATTTTTTCAATAACATCCTGTTCAAAATCAAATTCTTTTTCTGGCACAAGTACAGCAGTAGCACCTATGGCTAAACCCACGTACATCGCAAGATAACCGGCGTTACGGCCCATAACTTCGACTACAGAGCATCTTTCGTGAGATTGCATTGTATCCCGAAGCTTATCAATACATTCAATAGCGGTATTTGCTGCAGTATCAAAGCCAATAGAGTAATTGGTGCAGCATATATCATTATCTATGGTAGCGGGAATACAAATCACATTGATTCCATGTCTGGATAGGGCAGAGGCTCCACGAAATGTACCGTCACCGCCAATTGCGATAATACCGTCTAAACCGAGAAATCTGCAGGTTGAAGCAGCTTTCTTTTGACCTTCCTCGGTCATAAACTCCTGACTGCGGGCAGTATATAAGATCGTACCGCCACGATCAATAATATGTGCAATGCTTTTTTCGTTTAATCGAACTACATCACCGGTAATCAAACCATTGTAGCCGCGACGAATGCCATAACATTCGATTCCGTGATATAGTGCAGTTCTGACGATCGCGCGTACACAGGGATTCATTCCGGGTGCATCACCACCACTTGTCAGTACACCGATTCGTTTCATAATATAACCTCCAGTCAAACATTATACCAATATACTAACTGGTTTTATCTTAAAAGTAAATAGAGAAATATTTGCTTTCTAACGAGGGGATGTAAGAGCCCTTGTTTACAGCATCTTATAGCTAAAAGAAAACTAACGCAACAAAATAAAAATTTTGTTGCGTTTATAGTGAGGATATGCTATAATATGTATCACTAGGATTATTGGAGGATCAAACTATGCAAAAATATCAAGACTGCCCACAAGTATTGCGGGATTTTCTTACTTACCATGAAAACATCAAAGGACAATCACCCAAGACGATCTCAGAGTATTATCTGGATCTACGGATGTTTCTTCGTTTCATTCTGTTAATGCGCAGTGATATGCCGGTTCGCACAAATTTGGATGAGATTAACATACGCAGAATTGATATTGATTTTATTCGTGAAATAACAACGTCTGATGTTTTTGATTTCTTATCCTATCTGGCTAATGACAGACAGACTAATGCTTCCGGTGACTATGGTATTAGTGCCAGTTCCCGCGCAAGGAAGCTTTCTGCGATCAAGTCCTTCTATAAATATTTAACTGTCAGAACCAAACAGTTACAAGAAAATCCTGTAGCGGATCTGGAGTATCCTAAGTTAAGAAAAAGCTTGCCCAGATATTTGACGCTGGAGCAATCTGCAGCATTACTGCAAGCAATTTCCGGCCCTAATCAAGTACGGGATTACGCAATTGTAATGATTTTCTTAAACTGCGGCATACGACGCAGTGAATTGGTTGGACTCAATATTAACGATGTCTATGAGGACAGATTGCGGATCGTTGGCAAAGGAAACAAAGAGCGATTCGTCTATTTTGGTGCCTCCTGCCGAAAAGCAATCAGTGCATATATGGTCGAACGCAACAAAAAAGTTCTCTCTGATAATCGAGCCTTATTTGGTTCCCGTGATAATAACCGCATAAGTGTTACTGCGGTACATCGCCTGATAAAGAAATACTTATTGCTTGCCGGATTGGATGCTGACAATTTCTCAGCTCACAAGCTACGCCATACTGCTGCAACAATGATGTTGTCCGGAGGTGTTGATGTGAAAACCGTTCAAGAGGTTTTAGGTCACGAAAACTTAAATACAACCCAGATTTACACGCATATAGAAAATACAGAACTGAAGATTGCTGCAGAAGCAAATCCCTTGTCAAAGCTTGATTTTTCCAATGGAGAGGATCATTGATCCTCTCCCCTTTTTATAATGCAATTTCTATCGCTTCCCGGATGTTTTTTACACGATAAACAGTTAATTTACTTGGTATTTCCAACTTTTCACTCACTTTATATGGTATAATACACTTTGTAAACCCTAATCTTGCAACTTCTGTCAATCTTTGTCCTAAATGAGAAACGGAACGTATCTCACCGGTAAGACCTACCTCCCCTATAGCAACAAGATCGTTATCAATTGCGGTGTCACGGTAAGAAGATGCCAGAGCAAGGACCACAGGCAGATCTGCACCGGGTTCATCCAGACGCAAGCCACCGATCACATTAATATAGGCGTCAAATAAATTCAGGCGCATACCGCCTCTTTTTTCGGCAACTGCAAGCAGCAGTGCAGCACGGTTAAAGTCAAAACCGTCTGATGTTCTTCTGGGTACGTTAAAAGATGTTTTGGTAACCAGAGCCTGTACTTCTGCAAGCACCGGTCTTGTACCTTCAATCACACAAGCTACACAAGTACCGGGAGCGCCCACCGGACGTCCCTCCAAAAGCATTTGAGAAGGGTTTGGAACACCGGATAATCCACATTCATCCATTTCAAATACACCGATTTCATTTGTCGAACCAAAGCGGTTTTTTGCTGCACGCAAAAGTCTGTAGGAGGTTTTGGGATCGCCCTCGAAGTATAAAACGCAGTCAACCATATGTTCCAGAACCTTAGGTCCGGCAATCGCACCGTCTTTATTAATGTGACCGACTACAAAGACGGTAATTCCTTGGTTTTTGGAGAGTTGCATTAAGGTCATCGTGCAATCTTTTACCTGAGAGACACTTCCAGGAGTAGAATCGTTAACCTCATTATATAAGGTTTGAATAGAATCAATGATCAGTATATCCGGTTTCAGTTCCTCAGTTGACTCAACGATATCAGAAAGTCTTGTTTCGGCAAGAACATACAGACTCTCGGGCTCTACGCGCAGTCGCTGTGCACGTAATTTAATTTGACGCTCACTTTCTTCGCCGGAAACATAAAGAACCTTACGGTCCTCACAGAGCTTGCTGCAGATCTGCAGCAAAAGTGTTGACTTACCGATACCCGGTGCACCACCCACTAATACAAGAGATCCCGCAACTGCTCCACCGCCTAGGACCCGATCCAGTTCACCCATTCCTGTAGTAAAACGGATCTCCTCTGTTGTATTTACTTCTTTGATCCGTTGGGCAGATTTTACTGCAGAAGCAATTTTAGTCCGTCCGGGGGCAGCAGGTTTCTCAATATGTTCTTCCATTGTGTTCCATTGACCGCAGGAAGGGCATCTGCCCTGCCATTTGGGTGTTTCATTTCCACAGGAAGTACAATAAAATACCGTTTTCGTTTTAGCCATAAACATCGCCTCTATATCTCTTTTTTATCATTATATCAGCGAAATTATACAGGGTCAACATCGAAATATGTACTGACTGATGAAACGATAACAGTACAAAGCTTCTTTTGATAATCTGCAGATAACAGTTTTGCTTCTTCTTCAAAATTCGAGATAAAGCCACATTCGATCAAAACACCCGGACATTGTATATGTTGCATTAAATAGACTTTTTCTGCAAGCTTCGCCTGTCGTCTGCTAGCTTTATTTATGGTTTTCACAAATTCTTTTTGCAGCAATTGAGCCAACTCTTTGCTTTCTTTATTATTGGAGTAGAACACCTGTCCTCCTTTATACTGACTGTCCGGATAATGATTCTGGTGTATGCTAATAAGTATCGCATTGTCAGTACTGTTTACGATTCGTACCCTTTCTTTCAAATCAGATACTTTCTTTG
The DNA here is from genome assembly GCA_045540795.1 of Faecousia sp. Taxonomy (GTDB): domain Bacteria; phylum Bacillota; class Clostridia; order Oscillospirales; family Oscillospiraceae; genus Faecousia. Next base: position 13,873 of record JAZQHW010000024.1, read on the forward strand.
CTGCTATGCTCTCCCCTTCTGTATGGATCGATCGGTCAACACTTCGGATCATTTTGGTATCGATCCCCAACAGGTGGAATAAATCATTCAGTCGCAGAGCAATTTGAAGATTGATATCACTTTCCAGTACACCGGAGCAGGATGTAGCGCCTCCGTCTACACCTCCGTGCCCTGCATCGATAATCACACATCGTCTGTTTTCGATCCTTTGAACTTCCCGAAAGGCAGTAACGGTTTTACTACCGACAAATGACAATAAAATTACAAATAGTAAAATCAGTCCATAAATTGGAATCAGTTTTAATTGTTCACGAGTCTTATGCATATTCAACACCTCTATAATACATTATGTGTACGATTACAATTAATGAACAATCTCCCATAATGTGGCATAGTATGACCTGGAACGACGATTCCAAATAATGGATTGGGGGCAATTCCTTTGAATAAGAATTCAGAGGTACAAATGAATGGTTTAGGAAAGCTGCCGGCAATGGCACCGCTGGCAAACCCGTATGTACCGTTTCAAATAGAAAACCCGCAAAAATATGATGCCAGAAAGGGGCTTGTACGAGGAACACTTTTCCCCGGACTTGATCTGCCTTTTATGGGTATGATCAATAAAAATGAATTACCGGTCACACCGCTGTCAGAATTGCAGGCAGTGGCATTTGCAATTCAAGAGCTTGCACTCTATCTGGATACACACAGAGATGATATGGAAGCGTTGGAGTTATATCGATCTTATCAGAAGCTATACAAAGAGGGTCAGGCGAAATACGAGGCAATGTGCGGACCGCTGAATCATAAAAGCGTTACTGAAGGAGAATATAAGTGGTTAAGCGATCCGTGGCCCTGGGAATACTGTAAAAATCGGGAGGTTTGATTATGTTTGTCTATGATAAAAAGCTGCAGTTTCCGGTTAAGATCGACCGACCAAATCCTAAATTGGCATCCGTAATCATTTCTCAGTTTGGAGGACCGGACGGTGAGCTTGCTGCTTCTATGCGCTATTTGTCGCAACGTTACTCTATGCCTTTTGATGAATTGAAAGGTTTATTAACAGACATTGGTACGGAAGAACTATCTCACCTGGAAATGGTTGGTGCGATTGTTCATCAGCTGACTCGAAATCTGAAAGATTCTCAGATCCAGGATTCGGCTTTTGCACCCTATTTTGTGGATCATACCGTGGGTGTATACCCGCAATTTGCATCCGGAACGCCTTGGACAGCCGCTACAATAGCGGTTAAGGGTGACCCGATTGCGGATCTGACAGAGGACCTGGCAGCGGAACAAAAAGCCCGTGCAACTTATGATAATATTCTCAGACTCAGTGACGATCCGGATGTAAACAATGTAATTAAGTTCTTGCGGGAACGGGAAGTTGTACACTTTCAGCGTTTTGGAGAGGCAATGCAGCTGCTCCGTGAAAAACTGAATCAGAAGAATGTGTATTATATGAACCCGGCTTTTGATATGTAAAATAAAACTGGCAGGCACTTTTTGTGCCTGCCCAAATTATATCGTTCGTTCGGTTAGCTGGTTTGCCAGTTTTAACATAACATATGGATCATCAAAAGCCGACAACGCTGCAATCGCTGCTTCTGTGTGGGAATGCACCAACTGATTACATTTTTCTATACCGTATAACTGAACAAAGGTATTCTTTCCTTTGTCAGCACCAACGGCTTTTCCCAATTCTTCAGCATTACCGATCACATCCAGCATATCATCCCGGATCTGGAATGCTAAGCCTAAATGGTTTGCAAATGTTTCTGCAGCAACGATCTGTTCAGCATTTCCCTGTCCTGCCAGTACACCTAATACACAGGCTGCGCGGATCAAAGCCCCGGTTTTTCTGCTTTGAATGGCAAGAACTTCTTCTTCCGTACATTGACGGTGTTCACTTTGCATATCCAAAACTTGACCGCCGACCATTCCCAATTCACCTGCACATTCAGACAGAACACGTACAGCTGAAACGATCGTATCCGGGGAATACGGGGCTTTACACAGACAGTTAAATGCAGCGGTCAACAACCCATCACCTGCGAGAACAGCCACAGCTTCCCCATATACTTTATGATTGGTCAGCAAGCCTCTGCGGTAGTCGTCATTATCCATACAAGGCAGATCATCGTGGATCAAGCTATATGTATGGATCATTTCCACAGCTGCGGCAAAATGAATAGAATCCTTCCAATTTCCACCACACATCCGGCAAAAATCGAATACAAAAATCGGACGAAGACGTTTGCCGCCGGCAAGCAAGCTGTACCGCATAGCATCAAACAGCAGTGCTTGCGGTTCATCCTTATCCGTAAAGCATTGCTTTTGAAAGAAGGCTTCAATGGTACTATGATATTCCACTAAAATAGAATCAGTCATTACTGTCATTTCTAAAAGCCTCCTCTGCAGGCTCTCCGTCGGCTCCTGCGACAATTTTACCGATTTGCAACTCTGCATCATCCAGCAGCTTAGAACAAGCCTCCACAAGTGCGGTGCCTTCACGGAATAATTTCAAAGACTCATCCAGGGATGCTTCTCCTCTTTCCATAGTTCTGACAATCGATTCCAAGCGCTGCATATTTTCTTCAAATGATTTAGGTTTTGAACTCATAAGGATCCCTCCAATATTTCAGTCACGGTACTGTGGATCGTACCATCAGTAAGAAATACTTGAATATTATTGCCTACTCCAGTTTGTTTAATGGACGAAATCAAATCGCCATCATCAGCTTCAACAACCGCATAACCCCGGGAAATAACCTTCAACGGACTCATTGCATCCAGTTTTGCGGTTTTTGCAATAAAATCCTGCTTCTTTTTAGATACGATTTGTTGCGAAGCGCTGATAAGCTTTGCTGTAAGCAGATGGAGCTGCTGTCTTTGACGGTGGACATATTGTGTTGGACCTTGCAGTGCTGAACTGCTTTTCAGGATATTTAACTGTCGGCGCTCTGATTGCAATTTTCTGGATAATACGCTAATCATCAATTGATATGATTTATCCATACTTTGCCGCAAGCTATTTTGATCCGGAACGACCAATTCAGCGGCATTGGACGGTGTTGCAGCCCGGACATCGGCAACATAATCAGAAATGGTTACATCCGGTTCATGACCAACAGCGGAAATGACAGGAATCTCAGATGCAAAAATTGCCCGGGCAACCTGCTCATCATTAAATGCCCAAAGATCTTCAATGGAACCACCACCCCGTCCTACGATCAACACATCTGCCAGTTTGTATTGATTTGCATAATGAATTGCCGAAACGATTTCTCCCGGTGCTTCTGATCCTTGTACACGGACAGGAAGGAGTAATACTTTTGTCAGTGGGAAACGAGCTGCCATAATACGCAGCATATCGTGAACGGCAGCACCGGCTTCACTGGTGATTATGCAGATTTTCTCCGGTATGGGTGGAAGCGGTTTTTTATGCTCAGGCGAAAATAAGCCTTCTTTGTGTAATTTCGCTTTAAGTTGCTCAAATGCTGTATGCAGGTCCCCTACCCCATCAGTCGTTAGCGTGCTACAGTATAGCTGATATGCACCATCTCTTGGATAGACAGAGATCTTACCTACGGCAATCACTTTCATTCCGTTTTCAGGACGGAACTTCAAGCGCATTGCGTTCCCACGGAACATTACACATTTCAAGGCTGAATTTTCGTCCTTTAAAGTAAAGTAATGATGTCCTGAAGGATAAATCTTATAGTTGCTGATCTCACCGCGTACTGCAACACCGGACAGCAATACATCACTGTCCAGTTTGGCACGAATATACTCATTGATTTGACCGATAGTCAGAATCTGTTGTGACATAAACTCACTCCTCTGCCAAATAGGCAAGAATTGCCACTCCCATTGCATTGTCTGTAGAATACTGCGGTTGTGCAAATATAGGATCCAGGTCTGATAGCTTGTCTCTCAGCATGGAATTGGACGCGACACCTCCGGAAAAAACCACAGGAATACCGGGATACTGTTTCAGCGCATCACAAGTGGTACGGAGGATCACATCAGACAAGCAGCGTAATATATAGGCAGCCGTTTCTGCTCCGTCAGCGGTTTTTTTGTAATAATCCTGCGCTTTGTTTTGAATGCCGGACAACGAAAACATTAGATCTTTAGTCTTGATTTTAAATGCATCCTTGTTGGATGCAATCTTACTAAGGGCATCTAAATGCTTTCCGGCAGGAAAAGACAGGTCTAGCATAATACCGGTACGATCGATCAACTGACCGGCTGAAATATCCGTTGTTCCACCGATTTGGGTACAGTTAATATTGTTCTGTACCGGCTCAACCAGAAGAAGCTCAGTTGTTCCACCGGATAAATGCCAGGCAAGATGAGGCTTGTGCAACAAATCCAGGCGTCCGGCACTCCAAAGCGCTGCAGCGATATGTCCTTGCTGATGGGAGTATTCGAACAGAGGAATATGCAGTACATCTGAAAGCATTTTTGCATGGGAAAATCCTACCAAAAAGCACGGCATATAGCTCCCTTCAATTGCTCTGGGTCGTGTACTTACACCAATTCTTTTGATATTACTGTAATCTATATTTGAAAACAGCCTGTCGGATAGTTCCGGCAGGCTTTTGGTATGATGAAATACAGCATCACTTTGACGAAGACCCAACTCGCCGCTTTTTACCGGGAGCAGCTGAGAACAATTGATGCCATCTGTCCCATTATAATAAGCAACAGAAGTGGTGTAATTACTTGTATCAAAGCCAATAGTAACCATTATTATACCTCTGTTGGTAAGCTTCTTGCAAAAGAACCCAGAATTCCGTTTACAAATGCACCTGTATCATCACCATCGTATATTTTTGCAATGCGAACTGCTTCCGCAATCGCGGCGCCAGTAGGTACATCTTCAACAAACAGAATCTCAAAAATAGCCAGCTGCATAATTGCCCGGGTCAGTTTGGAAATTCTGCTGATATCCCAGTCTATGGAATACTTCCGGATAATATCATTGAGCTCATCTTCCCTGTTGGAAACACCAGAAACAACCGTTTCGATGTATGCCATTTGTGAACGGCTGGGACGCTCAATATATACATCATTGACTTTGGACAGCAAGCTGTAATATGCTTTGTCCAAACGCGTGGCAATGATCTGCTCAGGTTCTTCCTTCGTAAATTCTCTGCCGTAAATCAAATGTACTGCCAGTTCTCTGGCATTTCCCCTTGTCATATTCGCTCCTTATTGGCGGATGATACCGCAAACATTTACATTGACTGCCGCAACAGCGACACCCGTTGTAGACTCCAGTGCAGAACAAACTGCCTCCTGAACGGATTTTGCCACTGTAACAACACTTTGACCGTAACCAACATTAACATTGCAATCTATAGTGATGGCATTATCTTCGCTGATGACAACTTTGATACCCTTGCCCCAGGACTTTTTACCAATCATATCAGCAATGTCTGCACCGGGTTTTGTGCTCAAGCCAACAACGCCTTCGACTTCGGCAACAGCATTTGCAACGATGGTTGTAATTACATCTTCAGAAATCATAACACTTCCGTTTTCCTGGGTATGTGTAATATACTGCTTATTCTCTGCCATAAGAATACCTCCTATAATCAATTATGCGCATTGCATAAGATATACTTTCGTATATTGTATCACAAATAGAGAAAAAAACAACTATTTTCTGTGGTGAATATAAAAATACCCCAAAGATTTAACTTTGGGGTATCGTTATTACTGTACTTCAACCACATGAATATCTTCCATAGTATAATCCGACTGTGTCATAACAATATCTGCAATTACAGCAACATCCGTTTCTTTCAAACCACCTTCCAGTGCTGCAACCGCAACAGATACTCCGTCATCGCTGATGTAAGTTACACAATCTGCATACCCCTTGGCAATTACAAGGCTTTCAATTTGTGCTTCACACAGTGCAACTTGTACGATTTGCTCCAGTTTGCTGTTACTTTGAACTGTCTCTGCAGAATCTCCGTATGCCATAGCTTCCTGAAGAAGGCAAACAGCGTTATCCCTGGCCTCCTGTCTGGATAATCTTACAGCCGCAAAATAATCTGTAATAGTATTGCTTGCCTGGATATCATTGCTGTTTAATAGTCCTTCATTACCCATTACAAGCATATCTTCGGACATTATTTTTTCTTCGTTTAAGGTATCTACCAAATTTACAGCATTTTGCTCCTCTGTATAAATCCAATTTACATATATACCTGCGCACACTGTCACCAGAACAGCAGCTGCAACTATATTCTTCTTCCAGATCTTCATAATATAGCCTCCATTCAATTCATTTTGAGTACGGATATTTTGTTTGTAGTTAATCCGGTTGCTTTAGATACGGCATCCACAATGGCAAGATGTACGGAAGGGTTATCTGCTCCCTGACAAATAATTACTGCGCCAAGGTATACCGGTGGATTGATCTGCCGTATCAGACCCGTTTGATTCCGGTTGCTATCCGTTAGAGTTACCGTGTCTTTATTGTTTTTATGTAATGCCTCATCATTTGTTTCTTCATCATTTGTTTGATAGATGATCTCCTCCCCTGTAACAACAGTTAACATCACTTCTACCCTTCCGGCGCCTTCAATTTTCCCGAGAATTGATGCCAGCTGCTCTTCTTGGGTTTGATCCTTGGCTTCGGTTGGGATTACCTCTGCGTTCTCTTTCTTTGAAAAATTAGTTGGTAAAAGCATTAATACGATTCCTACTGCAAGGATCAGTACACTATATCGGTGTTTTATCAATACTTTTTTTACTTGACCAATAACACCTTTTAATTCCATACTTGTTGCTCCTTTTCTATTCCAATATCAGTAGCAATAATAGATTGAAGTCTTTTCCGTGCATATGGTGAAGCAGATCCTTCTATATGTACTTCATACGGTTTTGGATATGCTTCATTAGACAGAAAGACATCCACCGAAATAGATAGATCCAACGCTTTTGCCTTATCCAATATATATTGTTCCGATTTCTCGATTATGATTTCTTTTTTTGCATTTGCTGCTAACTGTGTGCCTTCCGAGATAATGGTGTGAGAATCATCTGAAACAACACTCCAATAATCTGAAAAGTCAGAAAGCTTCATTACAGCCAGAGGAGATATGATCGTAACGGACAGAAAAACCCCCGCAATTAACCGAATAGCAGCAGCGCTGGATTTGTTTTCCTTTACAAAGGAAGTTACCAGCGTTGTAATGATACCGGCAGAGATCACCGTTATTATATATGCTCTGATTGATTCCATTACCCAACTCCCTTCATAAAGCAAACGGTACTGACTAAAAGCAAGATACAAATAGTTCCTGTGGCTGCAAGGATAAAGCCTATGGCAGAAACAAAATCTTTTACCAGGGATACGATCTGTTTACAACCGAAAATTTCACAGACTGCTGCTGTGAGCTTAAGCAGAATATATTGAATACCAATTTCCAAAAAAGGTGCTATGAATATAGATATTACTGCCAATAAGCCATAAACGCCTGCAGCGCTTTTCATTACACCGGCACTGAGCAATATGGTTTCTGATGCATCGGATAATATATTCCCAACAACCGGCACAGCGCCTGTAATTGCGATTTTTGTTGCTTTGATCGCAGATGCATCGACAGAACCGCTAATAACGCCGGTGATACTAAGATAACCGGTAAATAAATAAATGGTTATTTTCAAACACCAGGTCATTAACCATTTTGCAAGGTTTTGCAAACCGGAAAGTGCCTCTATGCCAAGTGCTCTGATTGCTGCTGAGATTGCAAGAAAAATATAAACAATGGGTATAAACAATTTAGAAAGCGCAGTGGTCAAAACTGTATTAAATACCGCTGTACCGGTGTATAATGCAGCAGATGTTGAAGCTGCACCCTGGGCTGCCAATGCAGAAGCCATAACAGGCAGCAGCAGCTTTCCATATTCACTTAATTCCAAAATTGTTTGGGATGCCAAATCGATCAATGAGTTAGATGGCAGTAATAAAGTTGTAGCAACAATAATCGTACCAACTAACGAAACTGTTTTGCTTTCCTGGTTAGTAAATGTTTTTACTATAGAAATCAAGATCACAACAGTAATAATCGTAAAGCAATTATTTGCAACGGACGCAATATTGGGCTTTAATTCAGCGATCGCTGCTTTAATAATGTAAAAAAGATCATCGATAAAGGAATTACTCGAATCCGGCATATATTTTTCTGCTTCCTGCGGTGGAGGCGGTGCGGTAAACTCCATTGCTGAAACATGATAAGGTAAAAGAGCCAAAATGAATATGATAATCAGTATTTTCTTCATAAAGTAATGAGTATTTTTTCCACAAGTTCTATCAAACCGGTAAATAAAGGCAACGAAAGATACAGAATTACGGCAGTGGCAAGAACTTGTAGTGTTTTGCCTAATGCGGCATTTCCTGCATCCGTACAGATCATACCGGTCATTTCACTAAGCAATGATATACCTACGGACTTCAAAAGAATCACAATAAGATCGGGGTCCAAATTCGCTATATCTTGTAGAGTGCCAAAAAAGTCTATAACAGGCGATAAGTATTTAAGAGCTGCTGAACCGAGCATACAGCAAACTGCCAAGGTGATCAGAAGCGCAAAATCTGATTGTGATTTAATTAGCGTCAAGTAAAGCATTAGTGCAACCAGTACACCTGCAGCGGCTTTTAAAATAGTATCCATTAAAACTGAAATAATGACTTGACGAGGTCGAACAGATCGGCAATTTTCTGGGCAATCATCATTAAGACTACTACCAAACCTGCCAGTGTTGTCATTGTTGCCTGTTCTTCCCTTCCTGAGCGTGATAATACTTGATTGAGTATTGAAATTATGATTCCAATGGCAGCAATTTTAAATATAAGATCAATTTCCATACACGATTAAATCAACAAAATTGCTACAGCTGCCCCTGCACACAACCCCAACGTTTGACAGCTGTGAATGTACCCTTCCTTATTCTTGATATAGCCTTCCAGTTCTTGTATGCATTTGGCTTTATGATACTCTAATTGCGTTATTTGACCATCTAAATCGAAACATCCGAATGTTTTTCCAATGTCACTTAATAGAGCTCGTGTTCTTTGCGGCACAGACTGATTTGTTAATAGTATTTTATTGACACATTTCGATATATCAGTTTCGTCATTTTTATCCAGGGCTAATGCAAGAGAATGCATAAACTTTGCAACACAGCCGCAATAACAGCTACTGATTCTATAGCATAG
>JAZQHW010000025.1:0-2218 GCA_045540795.1 Faecousia sp.
GAAGGTTCTCCACTCGCCGGTCTCCTGGTCGGAGATCAGACCGCAGGAAATACCTGCAACGGGACGCTTGATGGGCACACCGGCATCCATCAGAGCCAGGGTAGAGCCGCAGATAGAGCCCTGAGAGGTGGAGCCGTTGGAAGAAAGGACCTCGGACACCACGCGGATGGCGTAGGGGAACTCCTCAACACTGGGGATCACGGGCAGCAGGGCCTTCTCAGCCAGGGCGCCGTGACCGATCTCGCGGCGGGAGGTGGAGCGGGCAGCTCTTGCTTCGCCGGTGGAGAAGCTGGGGAAGTTGTAGTGGTGGATATAGCGCTTGCCCTCTTCGGGATAGATGGTATCCAGCTTCTGGGCAGCGGACAGGGTGTTCAGGGTGCAGATGGAGGGGACCTGAGTCTGACCTCTGGAGAACAGACCGGAGCCGTGGACTCTGGGCAGCAAGCCAACCTGAGCGTCCAGAGGACGGATATCGTCCATACCTCTGCCGTCTACACGCTTGCCCTGGAGCAGCCACTTCTTAACGACCTTCTTCTGCATCTTGTACAGGCAGACCTCGATATGGGTCTCGAAATCTTCATACTTCTCGCCGAACTTCTCCTGGAAGTCCAGACGGGCAGCGGTGAGGCGCTCCTCACGGACGTTTTTGTCATCGGTGTCCAGAGCGTACTCGATCTGACCCAAGCCGTACGCCATCAGATCGTCCAGCAGGTCATGGTTAACGGCAGCCTTCTCGAAGGTGAACTTGGGCTTGCCGATCTCAGCAACGATGGTGTTGATGAACTTCACGATCTCCATATTGGTCTCGTGAGCGATGCGGATGGCTTCCAGAACCACAGCCTCGGGAGCTTCGTTGGCTTCGGTCACGATCATAACCACCTTCTCGAAGGTGGAAGCGATGCATACGAAGCAGTCGCAGGCATCCCGCTCGTCAGCGGAGGGGTTGACGATATACTTGTCCCCTACGTGGGCGACGTTGGTGGTGGCAACAGGTCCGTTCCAGGGCACATCGGAAGAAGCGATGGCGATGGAAGCACCCAGGGAAGCCACGATCTCTACGGGGTTCTCGTGATCGTTAGCCAGAACAGTGCAGGTGACCACGGTGTCGTTACGCAGCTCCTCGTCAAAGAGGGGACGCATAGGACGGTCAATGATACGGCTGTTCAGGATGCCACGCTCGGAGGGCTTGCCCTCACGGCGGTTGAAGGAGCCGGGAATACGGCCTACGGCATACATTCTTTCCTCAAACTCGATGGTCAGAGGGAAGTAGTCGATACCAGCCTTGGGAATGGGATTGCAGGTGCAGGTGGTGAGCACCACGGTATCACCGTAGCGGCAGATGCACTCTGCATTGGCAAGCTCTGCAACCTTACCGGTTTCTACGGTAAAGGTACGGCCGCCGATCTCTGTCTCATAAATGTGATGATTCGGATACTGCTTGCGAGTAATCATAGATAGTTACCTCCTGTTATTTTTGTTGTTTGCGGGAGGTTTTAGCACTTGAAACTGGCGGCGAGGTTCACCGACACTTTCAACTGCTAAAGCAACTCCCGGCAGTGCAAAAGCAGGGGCGACATCCGTCGCCCCTTGTTGTTCATTACTTACGGATGCCCAGCTTGGCGATGATCGCACGGTAACGGTTGATGTCCTTCTTTGCCAGATAGTCCAGCATATTACGGCGCTTACCAACCATCATCAGCAGACCACGACGGGAATGGTTGTCGTGCTTGTGCACACGCAGGTGATCAGTCAGCTCATTGATACGAGCGGTCAGAATAGCGATCTGAACCTCGGGAGAACCGGTGTCGCCTTCGTGGGTTGCGTTTTCCAGGATGACCTGGGTCTTCTTTTCCTTGAGAATCATTGTGTTTACCACCTTTTTTGAATTTACCCTGCGCCAAGTGAAGGGTCGGTGTCTTCCCAAAACTGAGCTGCGGGCATAGAAATATTGTCCGGCACATAGCCAGCCCGACCATCTTATCACAAGTTTTCCCGTTTGTAAAGAGAAATTTTCCTGCTTTTAGAATAAAAACCTAAAATTTGAGACTTTTATTTAGCTGCAGATGTCATAGAGATGGTAACGGTATTGGTTTTGACTGTCTGACCGTATTTATCGGTAACTACGCAGTAGATCTGTCTTGCGTTTCGGGCTGCGTTCATTACTGTGGTGTAAGTATTGCCTTTAAAGGTGGAAGTGTAGGTGAACTTGGTTTCCCCT
>JAZQHW010000026.1:0-2140 GCA_045540795.1 Faecousia sp.
TTTTAACCAAGTTGGTGGCTTCGGCAAGACTTCCGTGGGTGCCGGTATCCACCCAGGCAAAGCCCTGACCCAACAACTCAACATTCAGCTCGTTGTTCTCCAGATAGATCCGGTTCAAGTCAGTGATCTCCAACTCGCCCCGGGCAGACGGCTTCAAATTCTTGGCATATTCTACGACGCGATTGTCGTAAAAGTACAGACCTGTGACGCAGTAGTTGCTCTTGGGCTGCTTGGGCTTTTCTTCAATGGAGATAGCGTGACCCTCTGTATCAAATTCTACGATACCAAAACGCTCAGGATCGTCCACATAATAGCCGAAAACAGTAGCACCCTTGCCGGATTCTGCGTTCCGCACGGCAGCGTGCAGACGCTTTTTCAGACCGTGACCGGAGAAAATATTATCACCCAGAACCATAGCGACACAGTCCTTGCCAATGAATTCTTCACCGATAATAAACGCCTGTGCCAGACCGTCGGGACTGGGCTGTTCGGCATAGCTCAGCTGTAAGCCGAACTGAGTGCCGTCGCCCAGAAGCTCCTTGAAACGGGGCAGATCCTGGGGTGTGGAGATAATAAGAATGTCCCGGATGCCTGCGCTCATCAGCACAGACAGGGGGTAGTAGATCATAGGCTTGTCGTAAATGGGGAGCAATTGCTTGGAGGTCACCCGGGTTAAGGGATAAAGTCGGGTGCCGGAGCCACCGGCCAGAATAATACCTTTCATAATCGATCTCCAATACTCTGTATTTTGTCAGTTGCGCAACCGGTTTCTCTACGGAAACACACGTTTTTTCGACAACCGTTAGAAAAAGTATATCATAGTTGTCCGGGGAAATCAAGTGATTTTGTATTTTTCAAGAAATCCGGAGGGGGGAAGTGTTTGCCTGGCATAGACAACTGCAGCAATGGGGTTATTGCAGTACAGCCTTTAGCTTTTCCAGAGCTCTTTTTTCTATTCTGGAAACATAACTGCGGCTGATACCTGTCAGCTGTGCAACCTCCCGCTGACGTTGGGGTGTGCCGCCACCCAGACCGTACCGGGCGACCACCACCTGCCGTTCCTGGGGGGTCAGCACGGTGTCTACGGCAACACAAAGCTTTTGCAAAAGCTCCCGGTTGCTCACCTGCTCCATAAGATCCGCGTCATCGCTGACTACATCCATCAGGGCAAGGGCAGCGCCGTCGGTGCCGGTTTCTATGAAATCGGAAAGGGAAACATCCTGGCTGCTTTTCTTTTGGCTGCGGAAATGCATTAAGATCTCGTTTTCCACGCACCGGGCGGCATAGGTAGCAAGCCGGGCACCTTTTTCTGCATTAAAGGTAGTGATCCCTTTGATAAGACCAATGGTGCCGATGGAGATCAGATCCTCCTGATCTGCTGCCTGGGCATAGTATTTCTTCATTACGTGGGCAACCAGACGCAGGTTTCGTTCAATGAGAATGTTCCTTGCTTCCAGATCTCCCTGGGCGGAAAGCTGCAGATAATGCTGCTCTTCCTGTTGAGTCAGGGGTTTTGGGAAACTGCCGGTGGAAAGCTGCAGTGAATACATAAGGCCGCTGAGCATCAGCCAAACGGCGGCGATCATACGCCTCACCTCCACTGCTACTGTATTCGCCCCTGCGTGTCCTTTTTCGCCGGGACAGGCAGAAATTTTAGTGGATTTTCCCCGCACAAAGCCCCCAGTAAAATCTGGGGGCTTTGTGCGGATTATAGCATTTTTATTGTGACGGTGTTGGTTTTAACCACATTGCCGTATTTGTCGGTAATGACACAGTACAGCTGTCTGCCATTTCTGGCGGCAGTCATAGGAACGCTGTAGGTGTTGCCGGTAAATGAGGAGGTGTAAGTAAATGTGCTTGCACCCTTGTCCTTGTAATACCATTTATAGGTCAGACCTTCACCGGTGGCGGTGAAGCTAACTGTTGCGGGCATACCGTTGTAAACGGTAATGGATACCGGCTGCTTGGTGATTTTGGGCGTTGTTACCATAGAAATGGTAACATTATTGGTTTTAACCACATTGCCGTATTTGTCGGTAATGACACAGTACAGCTGTCTGCCATTTCTGGCGGCAGTCATAGGAACGCTGTAGGTGTTGCCGGTAAATGAGGAGGTGTAAGTAAATGTGCTTGCACCCTT
>JAZQHW010000027.1:0-12995 GCA_045540795.1 Faecousia sp.
GTCGGTTTGATGTGGGTGAGGATGTGCTGGTCAACGGTGTGAAGGCATTTGCCGCAACGGTGCTGGATATTTTGGGATAAATTTATGATGAAAACAATTACGGTTCTCCCGGGGATCACCTTACGGTGCCTCCGGGATGACCGGTTTAAGCAAAATCTATTAAGCATTCAGTTTTATACCCCGGCGACCCGGGAGAATATTCCTGCCAATGCGCTGCTTCCGGAGGTTTTGCTCCGGGGCTGCCAGGGTGCGGAGGATCTGCGGAAGATCACCCTGCGGCTGGATGATCTGTACGGCGCTGCTGTAGGACCTATGGTGCGCCGCATTGGTGATTACCACAGTACAGGACTGTCCTGTGGCTTTATTGAGGACCGGTTTGCTATGGAACCGGAGGGTATTTTGGCACCTATGGTGGCATTTTTGAAGCAGCTGCTTCTGTGCCCCCTGACAGAAAAGGGCGTATTCCGGGCAGACTTTGTAGCAGGAGAGAAAACCAATCTCATTGCCGCTATTGAAGCCCGTCGAAACGATAAGCGCGCCTATGCCAACGGGCAGCTGCTGCGGCATATGTGCCGGGCAGATTCTTTTGGTATTCCCCGGCTGGGTGATAAAGAACAGGTAGAAGCGATCACCCCGGAAAGCCTCTTTGCCTATTATCAAAAGGTGCTCCGCACCGCCCCTGTGGAGCTGTTCTATGTGGGCACCGGAGAGCCGGAACGGATCGCCGGTTTGGTAAAAGACCTGTTCCAGGATGTGGGCAGAGATTATGTAAACCTACCGGTACAGACACCTTATCAGCCTTCCCCGGAGGGGAGCTATGAGGAGAAAATGGATGTTGCTCAGGGTAAGCTGTGTATGGGCTTTGTTTCCCCGGTGACCATGCGGGATCCGGAATTTGTGGCGTATCAGCTTTTAAATTTGATTTTAGGCGGCGGAATGACCAGCAAACTGTTTATGCAGGTCCGGGAGAAGATGTCTCTGTGCTATGACATCAGCTCCGGCTACCACGGCTCCAAAGGTATATTGACAGTTTCTGCCGGAATTGATTTTGATAAGAAGGATTTGGTGCAGGAGCAGATCCTTGCCCAGCTGGAGGCTTGTGCCCGGGGAGAGATCACCCCGGAGGAGCTGGCAGCTGCCAGGCAGGCAATGCGCACAGGCTTGCTGTCCACCTATGATTCCCCCGGTGCTATGGAAAGCTATTATGCAACCTCCTATTTAGGCGGATTCGGGATGGATCCCCGGGAGCATATGGAAAAGGTGGAGCAGGTGACAGCAGAGGAAATCTCCGCAGCTGCCAAAAAGCTGCGTCTGCATACAGTATTCTTTTTGAAGGGGGAGCAGTAATGGAGGAACGGAATTATCCTCAGTTGGGGGAACGGGTCCTCTGGGATACGCTTCCCAACGGACTGACGGTGGCAGTGGTGCCCCGGAAGGGCTTTTCCAGAAAGATCGCCTATTTTGTAACGGATTTCGGTGCGATCCACCGGGAATTTACCCTGGACGGAGAGAAAATTGTTACCCCGGAGGGGATCGCTCACTTTTTGGAGCATAAAATGTTCGATCTTCCCGGCAGAGATGTATCGGAGGAATTTGCGGCATTGGGAGCTATGCCCAATGCTTTTACCAGCTACGATATGACTGCCTATTATTTCAGCTGCACGGAGAATTTTGAAGCTGCCTTGAAGCTGCTGCTGGAATTTGTGTCTACCCCTTATTTTACAGAAGAAAGCGTGGAGAAGGAGCTGGGGATCATCGGTCAGGAGATCGGTATGAACGAGGACAATCCGGATACCCGGGTCTTTGAGAGTCTGGTCTGCGCATTGTACCGGGAGCATCCAGTCCGGGTGCCGATCTTAGGTTCCCGGGAATCCATTGCAAAGATCACGCCGGAGCTGCTGTACCAGTGCCACCGGGCGTTTTACCGTCCGGGAAATATGCTTCTGTGCGTGGTGGGAGATGTGGATCCTGACACAGTGCGAAAGCTCGCAGAGGAGCAGCTGCCAAAAGAGGATACGGTCCGGGTGGAGCGGAAGCGCCAATGGCAGGAGGAAATGACCGCCCTGCAGCCTTTGACGGAGCAGAAGATGGAAGTGGCAATGCCAATGTTTCAGCTGGGCTTCAAAGCAGAACCCCTTGCCGACGGGGAAGAAGGCATCCGGCAGGAAATGGTTGGCGAGCTGGCAACAGAGGTGCTGTTTGGTGAATCTTCTTCGCTGTATCTGCGGCTGTATGAGGAAGGTCTTATCGACACATCCTTCGGTGGCGGTTTGGACTGCCTGGAGGGAATGTCATTGCTGATGGCATCCGGTGACAGCCGGGATCCCAAGGCGGTGCAGGAGGCAATTCTGGAAGAGGCGCAGCGATTGGTTCGGGAAGGGATCCGGGAAGAGGACTTTTTGCGGATGAAGCGCAGTGCCATCGGTCGCAGGATCCGGGGCTTGGACAGCTTTGACGGAACAGCTTTCCGGATCTGTGCTTACCATTTTTCTAAATTTGACTATTTCAAGTTCCCCGGTGTCTTAAAATCCGTGGAAGCGGATGCGGTTCTGGCATTTATTCAGCAGACGGTGACCCGGCAGCGGTGCAGCCTGTCTGTGATCTACCCTAAGGAGGGATAAACACTATGAATACGGATAAATTTTCTGCCATTTCCTTCCCTTGGCTGGGATTGGAGATCGATCCGCCTAAGGGGTTTACCCTCTTTGGCTTTGATGTACGGATCTATGGCATCATCATTGCCGTAGGCTTGCTGCTGGCGGTGTTGTATGCCTTAAAACGCAGACGGGAATTTGGTCTGAGTGAAGATGATCTTTTAGACGGTGTTCTGTGGATCGTGCCCTTTTCTGTGATCTGCGCCCGGGCATATTACTGCGCATTTTCCTGGCAGGATTTTGCGGCAGATCCCATCAGCGTTCTGTATATCTGGCAGGGCGGCATTGCCATTTATGGCGGCGTGCTGGGTGCGCTCATCGGCGTAGTGATCCATTGCGCGGTGAAAAAGCTTCGTTTGGGTGCTGTGCTGGATATCGTGGCGCTGGGCTTTTTGATCGGTCAGAGTATTGGCCGTTGGGGCAATTTCTTTAATCGGGAAGCCTTTGGCGCTCCGACGGAAAGCTTTTTCCGGATGGGTCTTTTTAATATTTACAGCGAAACCTTTGAATATTACCACCCCACATTTTTGTATGAATCCCTGTGGAATCTGGTGGGCTTTGTGGCACTGCACTTCCTGTCCAAAAAGCGGCAGTATGACGGTCAGATCGCTCTGGGTTACGCTGCCTGGTACGGCTTGGGTCGGACGATGATCGAAGGACTGCGGATGGACAGCCTCTATTTGGGCACCTTCCGGGTCAGTCAGCTGCTGGCGGCAGTAAGCTGCTTTGCAGCAGCCATAGCATTGGTGGTGCTGGCATTCCTGCCCCATAAGAAGGAAAATCTGTTTGTCAATGTGGTGGCAGCACGGGAAGCCCAAAAGGCATTGGAAGAAGCAGCGGAAGAAGAACCCGCAGAAGAAACAGAAGCTCCGGAAGAGAACCCGGAAGCAGAATAAAACGAAAAACAGCAGGTGTTACTTTAACGAACACCTGCTGTTTTTATTGTACCTTGGTGGGCTGTGGATGATGTTTAGCAGTGAAAGCGGTGATCAACCGGGTCACGGTGGTCACGGCAATGATGCCTACCGCCAGGGACAGCGCCAGCTGCAGCGTGTAAAATGCCTGCTGGGCGAAAAGCGACCATTGCTTATTTAAAGCATAGTTCATTGTGTAGTAAAGGGCACTTCCCGGGATCAGCGGGATAATGGAGGGCACCAGGAAGGTGGTGGTGGGGGTTTTTATGATCCGTGCCAGCACTTCTCCGTAGGCGGTGATGGTGGCGGTGGCAAGGAAATAGCGCATTGCCTCGCCGGGGAGGATCGGTTCCAGCGCCAGGAATACTGCCCAGGAAATAAGACCGCCCAGGGTGGCAAACAGGAGCTTTTTTCCTGTAAGATGGAAAGTAAGATTAAAGCCTAATGTGCCCAATGTGCCCATTAAGATCTGCAAATAAGGATTCATACCACACCTCCCAAAAGCTGTGCAGCCAGAATATACCCGGCAGCAATGGCAGCGGCAACCAGAACAGCGTCAAAGAACCGGAGCATACCGGTCATAATATCGCCGCTGATCATATCCCGGAGGGAATTGGTCAGCGCAATGCCCGGAATCAAAAGCATAATATTGCCGATGATGATCTTATTTCCATCCTCACCAATGCCCCAGTGCACCAGAGACAGAGCGCTTAAGCACAGGAAAAAGGAAGCAACAGCATTGATGAAGATCTGATTCATACCGGCTTTTTGGAGCAGCCAGATCAGGCAGCGCAGACCAAAGCCCAAAACGCCTGCCACCAGTCCGTCTGCCACACTGCCGCCGAAGAAAATGGCAAAGGCAAAAGCAATGAGACCGCTGGAGAGCACTTCCACCCAAAGAGAAAACCGGGGTGCGGAGTAAATACGGGTAAGCTGCTGCTGAACATAAGTGTAATCCGGGGTGTTGGCGCAAATGTACCGGGATAGATCGTTCAGCCGGTGGAGCCGGGTGAGATCTGTTTTTGTGCCGGTGATCCGGCGGGTTTGGGTGTCGTGACATCCGGAAGCGTCCTCCACGGAAACGACAATGCTGGAGGTGATGGTAAACACATCCGTGCGGCGGCAGCCGTAAGCGGAGCAGATCAAACGCACGGCTGTTTCTACTCTGCCCACCTCAGCACCGCTGATCAGCATTTGTTCACCAATGTCCAAAGCACAGGATAAAAGCTGCTCGGTGGTCATAAAATGCCCCCCTTTGAAAAGTTAAGGGTATTATAACGCGGTGTGTTGGCAGTTGCAAGCATAATTGTTTCAACATAAATGTATAAATTGTTGACAATGACCAGTTTGTACTATACAATAAAATAGAATTTGTATGTTTTGGCAAAGCTTGAGGACCACAGGCGAATTAGTCATAACATATATGGAGGAATGAAAATGAAAACAGGAAAGAAGAGCGTCTGCCGGAAGCTCGCATTGGTGCTGGCAACGGTACTGATGCTGAGTGCTGTGCTTCCCGGCTGCGGCAGTGCCACCCAGGACAAGCCCGGCAAGCTGGGCTCTGCAATGGCATTTAACAGCTGGTTTGGCACCGGTAAAAAGTGTTTGACCAACACGGAAACAGCTGGCAGCTACTATTTTAAGGTGACGAAAGATGTAAAGCTGAACAAAATGGCAGTGATCGATAACGGACATCATGTGGTGATCGATCTGGACGGACATATTATCTCCGGTAAGAATAAGGACCGGGTCCAGGCATTCTATGTGGCAGAGGGCGCAACACTGACCTTGCAGAACGGTGCTATTGAAATGCCCGGTGCGGCAGATGACGGTGGACTCATTAAGGTGGAAGGCGCAGGCAGCAGCCTGAATCTTGTGAATATGACCCTGACCAATACAGACGACAGCGAGGGCAAAGAGAAAAGCGGCGGCGTTCTGTCCGTTTCTTCTCCCGTGGAGGAAGCCCCTGCGGTGGTTACGGTCCGGGGCACTTCTGTGATCAACGGCTCTGTGGACGGTCGCCGGTACGGCGGCAGCGTCAGCCTGGCCGGCAATGCGGAAATGTATATGCTGGGCGGTGTGATCCAAAACGGAAAAGCCGGTGACTCCGGCAATGTCCATATGAAGGACAGCGCAAAGTTTTATATGGTCGACGGTATTATTTCCGGCGGTGTTGCGGAGCGGGTCAGCCAGACCAGCGGTATGGGCGGCAACGTGAATGTAAGAGGTAAGGCACGGTTCCACCTGTATGGCGGCACCGTCACCGGCGGCACTGCCGATGTAGATGGCGGTAACTTCTTCATTTCCTCCTTCGGCAGTGAAGATCCCCAGGACGGCTTTCATATGTTTGGCGGTAAGGTGGAGAAGGGTGTTTCCCTTCAGCACGGCGGCAATATCTACGCCAGTGAGAAGAGCTCTGTGCTGACGCTGCTGGGCGGCGAGATCCTGGACGGCAAGAGCATCACCGGCGGCAATATTTATCTGGAAGCCAGTGCTTTGGAGCTCCGGGGCGGTAAGCTTTTGGGCTTGGGCGAAAATTCTGTGAATGTCCACGGCGGTAATGTCTATGTGGCGAACGGAACGATCAATATCTATAGCGGTCAGATCCGGGACGCTGTAACCACCGGCTCCGGTGCCAACATCTATGCCGACAGCGCGGTGATCAATATGTACGGCGGTACAGTTACCGGCGGCTCTACTTCCGCAACGGAAGTCAATGCCGGTGGCGGCAACTTCTGGGTAAGCGGTGATTCTCAGTTTAATTTCTATGACGGCGAGATCGAAAAGGGCGAAAGCAACCGGAACAAGGAGGAAGAAGCCTCTGCAGCAGGCGGCAATGTGGTTATTTCCGGCCATACAAAAATGGAGATGTTCGGCGGCTTGATCAAGGACGGTATCGTCCACGGAAAGATCTGCCGTGGCGGCTGTATTTACATATACGGTCAGCCTGCCGGCTATGACGTTGTGTTCCATATGTACGGCGGTAAGATTGAAAACGGACTGCTGGATACGGAAACAATGCGCGGTATGGGTATCGGTGCCTACTCTGAAAGTAAGGGCACCCGGGGCTCCGGTGTTGCCCGGATCTTCGATGGTGTGATCAGCTTTACCGGTTCAGAAAAGGATAAGGATAAGCGGCATATGCTCTACTCCAACCGGAGCGAGCCGGCAGGTATCCAAATTTTTAACGAAGTGGATTACCAGGGCTTGTACAGAGGTGCGGATGTGGGCGCTTGCCCCGATGCCGGACATAATACCGAAACGGAAAAGGTGGCAGCAACCTGTGTCACCCCCGGCTATACCCGGTACACCTGCCCCACCTGCGGTGACTTGTGCCAGATCACAGAAAAGGCACTGGGTCATACAGAAACAGAAACTGTGGTGGCAGCAACCTGCACGACCCCCGGTTATACCCAGCATAGCTGTGAAAGCTGCGGCGTATTGAGCGTCACAGATATCGTTGCCCCGGACGGAGTGAGCCACACCGCCGGAGAGGACGGCAAGTGTACCCAGCCCGGCTGTAATAAATAAAACAAAATGGCGCAATGTCTTTAACGGACATTGCGCCATTCGGTATGTAGGGAATGGGTACGACAAAATGCGTAGGGGACGGGTTCCCCGCATAAGCGGGAGACGCCTCCCCTACAGGCGATATATGTTGCCGGTTATGGCTTTAATTGGTGATTCCATTGCCATTTTAAGGGATTGTTTTCGATATATTCCCAAATTTCGTTGTAATCCGTTTGATTGCGAATGATATGATCGTAATAGGACCGTTGAAAAACCGATTGCCCCGGGGTGTCCCGAAGGGAATTAATATGTTTGGAAACCCGATATTTATACCACCCTATAACATTCCCAATCGTAGGGAACGGGTTCCCCGTCCCGTAAGAACAGGCGCAAAAATTGGTGTAGGGGACGGGTTCCCCGTCCCGCGGGAGGCGGAACGCCTCCCCTACGGAATGGATTTGCAACAAAAGGTGGATGTGATCAGGCATGATGACGTATTTATCCACGGATAAATTTTGGTATTTATTTGGGATTTCCTGAAGGTAGGATAATGCGATTTTTCCATAAGGTTTTAGGACGATTCGGGCATCATCCCCCACAATGGCGGAAAACAAAGGTTGCCGGTTGTGGGTACACAGGGTAATAAAATAGGCACCGGGTTGGCTGTAATCACAATTGCCTGCCCGGTTTAATTTTCGAACGGGAAGATTCATATATATCACCAGGGAAAGAATAGCATATTTGACAAACGAATGCAAGAACAGGTACGAATACCGACGTAGGGGACGATTGAGGCACATCGTCCCGAAAGAACAGGTACGAAAAACGGCATAGGGGACGGGTTCCCCGCATAAGCGGGAGGCGGAACGCCTCCCCTACGGATGTAAGAGGACAAATTGTGGTTGGGAATAGAAAAAACCACAACATATAGATTTTTTTGTGGAAATTGTCAAATTTTACAAATTCCAGGGAAATAGACGGCAATAATTGTGAACAATGATTGACTTTTTCTGGGTAAAGTGGTAAAATGAGTACAGCTGTAATTACCCGGGGGACATTATACTCTTTTTTGCCGGATCTTCCGCCAGGATCTGTCAAAAAAAGAGTTGGTTTCTTGGCAAAATGAAGCTTAGGTCCCGGAAGGGCCGTCCCGGTTTCCGCGTCCTCTCAGCCGCCAGAAGAGGGCAGAAAACCAAAGACGATCCTGCCGTGGCGACAAACAACCGTTCATTCACCGGATTCCGTTTCCGGGCTGGGGAACGACCTGTGTGCCGTTCCACAATATTATAAGTGAAGCGTGAAGACTGTAGGGGACGGGTCCCCCGCATAAGCGGGAGGCGAAACGCCTCCCCTACATGCCATCATTATTCATTTATACCCGGCAGCATTGCGGAACGGCACATAGGCGCGTTCCCTACGGACCCGGAAAGGAAACCGGAAAATGGACACGATCCCAGGTCTGCGGAGGCAGACAATAATGCAAGGTTCCAAAATTGATAATTAAGGAGGAACATAATTTATGCAATTAACTGGTAAACGGCTGCTGAGCTTGCTCATTGCCCTGGTTATGGTTCTTTCCATGATCCCCGGCAATGCACTGCAGGTTTTCGCAGCAGAGGAAGAAACTCCTGCACCTGATGCAGAGGTTACTTTCGAGGGTGTTGAGTGGGTTCCTATTGGTTCCTACGAGGATGCTATCAAGTACTTTGGTAAAATAAACGGTAGCTATACCAATGCTACAAAAGCAATGGAAGGCTACTTTGTGCTGACGGATAACATTGTGACCCAAAGTGCATTGACCATCAACAACGGTCATAACATTGTGATCGATATGAACGGTTACAAAATGACAGAGGCAGATGGTGCTGCAATTCGTGCCTTTGATCTAAGCGAAGGTGCGAAGCTGACCCTGCTGAACGGTACCATCGAGATGCCGGGTTCAACGGAAGAAGGCTCTTTGATCAAGATGGCTGGCGGCGCAGACCTTACACTGGTTGATATGACCGTTACCAAGAAAGATGGCGCAGCGGGTATGAGCGGCGGCATTATGTATGTTACCGGTACAGCCGCAGACCACAGTGAGATCATCATTGATGGCGCTACCACTTTGACCGGTTCTTCTGCGGCGGCACCTGCCAAAATGGGCGGCGTTGCTTATTTGTTCGCAAATGCGGATCTGTACCTGCTGGACGGCACTATCACCGGCGGTAACGCAACAAGCTACTCCGGCAATATCCATCTGAGAGATAATTCCAGAATCTTTATGTATGGCGGTACGATTTCCAACGGTGTTTCCGCTTCCAACGGCGGCAACATCGGCGGAAGAAACAGCTCTCAGACCTATATTTATGGCGGTACCGTTACCGGCGGTCAGGCAAAGGATGGCGGCAACATCGGTACCGGCAACCAGGCTGAGGTTTATCTGTACAAAGACGGCACGGTTTCCGATGGTAAAGCAACCGCGAACGGTGGTAACATCTATTTGGAAGCATCTGATGGAGGTGTTACCTTTGCGAAAATGTACGGCGGCAACATTACCGGCGGTCAGGCAAAGTATGGCGGCAATATTTACCTGGGTGCGAGTACCAAATTTACAATGTATAACGGTACTGTTTCCGGTGGTACTGCAACAAGCTATGGCGGTAATATCTTTGTTGATGATACTGGTACTTTGAATATTTACGGCGGTACCATTTCCGGCGGTGTTGCGACATATACAACTCCCTCTGCCGGCGGCGGTAACGTTTATGTTGCAGGCTCCGGTGTGGCAAATATGTATGGCGGTCTTGTAACGGAAGGCAGAGCCGGTTCCGGCGGTAACGTTTGCATTGTTGAAAATGGCACCTTCACTTTGGCAGGTGGCACAATCAGCAACGGTGTCACTATGTATGGCAGAACTGCCAATGATGACGGTTCTTATGACATAACAACTGCAAATGACGGTACCGGACGTGGCGGTAATGTGTTTGTGTTCGGCAGTAAGTCAACAACTGTAGCACACTTTATTATGTCTGGTGGCACACTTTCTTCTAATTCTACAGCCAATGCTTATGTCGGTACAGATTTGTGTTTGTATGGTATTAATGAAAGCGCAACTTCTGCGGCTGCGTTTACTATGTATGGCGGTACTATGGGCACTACATCCGGTGTTAACAAGGCTTGCTATAAAAAGAATGCTAATGCATATGTGGTGTATGGCGGTACTACCAGTTCCACCTTTGGCAGTGTTAAGGAATGTGCAAGCGGTGCCCATAGCGCACTTACCGGCACTGCTGTAGAAGCTACTTGTATCAGAACAGCTTATACCAGCTACACCTGTGAAACCTGCGGTACTTATGAGACTGCTACCGGCACTGAGTATGCAGCACATACTTCTGTGACAGACGCAGCTGTAGCAGCTACCTGTACAACCCGGGGCTTGACGGAAGGCAGCCATTGTGAAGCTTGTGGTGTGGTGCTCCAGGCGCAGAAACCTGTTCTCGCTTCCGGTCACGAGTACGCATTGACAAGCTCTACGGCTACCTGTACCGAGGCTGGCGTTGAGATATATACCTGCGCCACTTGCGGTGGAAGCTTCGAGAAGCCCGTTCCTGCAAAGGGACACGGTATGATCACATATGTGGCAGAAGTTCCTGCCGGATGTGTTGACGGTGTTGCAGCACACTATGTCTGTGCGGACTGTGGCGGAACATTCAGCGATGAAGCTGGTGAAACCTCGGTAACTGCTGAGGAGCTGAAGCTCGAAGCTACCGGCGCACACAGCTACGGCGAAGCTGTTGCCTTTGCACCTTCTATCGAAGCTGGCAATATCGTAACCGGTATTAAGGGCACAGTACAGACTTGTGAAAACTGCGGTGACGAGACTTACACCCAGGATCTGGCACTTGAGATAAACTATATCCGTCCTGAAGGTGAAACACCCAATGTTCAGATAGACAAGGGCGGCTCTAAGGCAGGCTCTTATCTGTCGGTCCAGTTGGCAGGCGGAAAGTCTGTTGCCGGCAGAACCGATTTCGGCCTTTGCTTGTATGATGTAGATGAAAACGGCACTGTTACCAAGGTCAATACCACTGTGCGTGCTTCTGCTAGTGGAATGCCTAATACTACAGGCTATCCTGTTTATGTTGAGATCCTCTCTGCGCAGAATAACTGGAACACAACATGGCATGTGACAAGATACGGTGCTCCGAAGCCTGAGTATGCTGTGATTTATCTGGGCGAAGAGGTTTACCAGGTATATGAAATCGAGGCAGATTGGCTTCCTGACTGGTCCACCGTGGAAGGTATCGGCACTGAGGGTCACGAGTATATCACCGGTCTGGCTGGTATCGAGGCTCTGGGTCTGAATGCGGAAACCTATCTGGCAACTGAAGCTACCTGCGAAGCAGCTGCTACTTACTATCAGTACTGTAAGCACTGCGGTAAGGTCAACAAGACTTTGGAGACCTTTGCAGATGGCGAATTGGCAGCACATACTCCTGCAGCAGCAGTTGAGGAGAATCGCGTTGACTCTACCTGTACTGTCGCAGGTTCTTACGACGAGGTTGTTTACTGCTCCGTTTGTGAAGAAGAGCTGAGCAGAGAGACCAAGGCTCTGGAACTGGCTGCACATACTGAGGTGCCTCTGAATGCTGTTGCACCTGATTGTGAGAACACCGGTCTGACTGCAGGTGTCAAGTGTGATGTCTGTGGCGAGATCCTCACCGCTCAGGAAGAAGTTCCTGCAATCGGTCACAACTATGCTTACACCGACAACGGTGACGGCACTTGTACCGGCGTTTGTGCAAACAATCCGGCACATACCGTAACCGATGTACATACCTTTGAAAATGATGTATGTACCAAGTGTGGTATTTCCGACACAGTTAAGACTCTGGCACAGCTGAATGCGGCTCTGGCAGCAGGTAAGACTGCTAAGCTGGGCGCTGACATCACCTGGACCGGCGTCTACGGCAAGGAATTCGCACAGGTTCCTGCCGGCGTGGAAGCTACCATCGATCTGAACGGATTCTCTCTGATTCAGACCAACACCCAGGCCGGTGGCTTGAGTGGCGCTGCAATTATCGTCCGTATCGGCTCTAAGCTGACCGTGATTGACAGCAGCGACGCACAGACCGGCACCATCAAGGCATGTAACACGGCATTCCAGAATGAGGGTACTCTGGTTCTGGAGAGCGGCAAGATCCTCATTGGTGAGAACTGCTCCGGCGCAGATATCGATCCCGAGATCGGTTGCGCTTACGGCGTTTGGATGTACGCCCGTAACGAGTCTGTTGCACCCACCTTCATTATGAATGGCGGCACCATCGAGATCAATGACGCTATGCAGGCAGCACATGGTGAGAACGGCTACGCACTGTCTGTTGCTTCCGCTCATTACGGCAGCGACGGCTTGCCCAACTACTATGATAACGTTACTGTTACCATCAATGGCGGCAGCGTCAATGCTCCTGTTTGCGTATCCACCGGTGCTACTGTCACCGTGCCCGCTGGCGTGGAAGTGGATAAGCCCATCTGTACCGATGGCTCTGTCCAGTACTTCGCACATGCCTGGGATGAGGGCGTTGAGACCAAGGCTCCTTCCTACAATGAAGCAGGCGAAAAGACTTACACCTGTGGCACCTGTGGCGAGACCAAGATCGAAGAGATCCCCATGCTCCAGGGTGCAGTAGCAGAGGTCAACGGTGTCAAGTATGGCACTCTGGCTGAGGCTGTTGCACAGGGCGGCGAAGTGAAGCTGCTGGCTGATGTTGAGCTGACTGAAAAGCTGAGCATTGCAGGCGCAGTCACTTTGAATCTCAATGGCAAGAACATCACTGCTGACTTCGAGGATACTTACGGCGCTATCTATGTAAAGATGGCTGGCGACCTGACTGTCATCGGTGAAGGCACGATCTCCAACGAAGGCGGCATTGCC
>JAZQHW010000028.1:0-26957 GCA_045540795.1 Faecousia sp.
CTCAATGATCTGCTGGAACACCTTGGAACGGTGGGACATCTCCATAACACACATACCGCTGCCACGGTAGTTGAGCATCTCATCCCGGATCTCCTCCAGAACAGGTTCCGGCATCATAGCAGGACCGGCAGAAAAGTTATAAGTACGATCGTATTTCATTGTTTATTCCTCCTCAAGGTAATAGATTGGAATCAGTATAGCACTCTCCCCATTAAATTTCAAGAAGAATATATTGAATTTCTTTCATTTCGCTACAAAAGGGGCGAAAAAATCTTCAAAAAACCCGCCAGCAGAATCAATCTTTATAAAATGTTCAAACATCACGAATTGACAAACAGACGATTTTTGTGTATGTTCATAGTATCAGATACTAATTAGGCAGGAGGTTTTCTTATGCACACTATGTTGGAAGGTATGATGACCCGTCGCAGCACCAAGGCTTATACCGATCAGCCAGTTCCCGATGAACTTCTGGACAGAATCCTGGAAGCCGGTCTGTATGCGCCCACAGGCAAAAACAATCAGAAGGTTGTCACCGTTGCAGTCCGGGACAAAGAAACCCGGGATCAGCTCTCCCGGATGAATGCGCAGATTTTAGGGGCAGATGCCGATCCCTTTTACGGTGCTCCCTGTGTTATCGTGGTTCTCACCGACCCGGAGGTCAACACCTGGGTGGAGGATGGCAGCCTGGTTTTGGGAAATCTGCTCCACGCTGCCCACGCTTTGGGACTGGGCAGCTGCTGGGTTCACCGTGCCCGTGAGATGTTCGATTCCCCGGAAGGCAAAGCACTTCTGAAAAAATGGGGTCTTCCGGAGCATTACCGGGGTATCGGTAACTGCCTTTTAGGATACCCTGCTCAACCCCCGATGGAAAAACCCCGGGCAGAAAACCGTATTATCAAAATCGACTGATTCATTTTTCAATTAAAAAAGGAGGCGTAATCAATGAAACGGTACTTTGCATTGTTCATGACACTATTGCTGACAGCATCCTTGCTCTTTGGCTGCGGTATGAACTCCGCTCCAGTGGACAAAGGCTTTGCCGAAGGTGAAGCTGCAGAAGATGCCTTAGTTTCCGAATCCATTGCTTCCAACACCGGCTCCACCGGCACGGAATCCGCCCTCCCGGAGGGTAAAAAGCTGGTGCGCAAGCTGTGGCTGGACGCAGAAACCGAAGACCTGGATCCTCTGCTGGCGCAGGTAGATCAGCAGATTGCTGACCTGGATGGCTATATAGAGCAGCGGGAGGTCCGGAATAACAGCAGCCGCTCTTACCGGTACGCCAATATTACCCTCCGGATCCCGGCAGAGCATATGCACGACTTCGTCACACAAGTCAGCGAAAATGCCAATGTGACCTCTTCCAACGAAACAACGGAGAATATCACCTTATCCTATGTGGCAACAGAAAGCCGTATCAAGGCGCTGGAAACGGAACAAGCCCGCCTGCTGGAGCTTTTGGCAAAAGCAGAGAATATGGAAAACCTGCTGCAGATCGAAAAACGGCTTACTGAAGTACGCACAGAGCTGGAGAAAGTCACTTCTCAGCTGCGTCTGTATGACAACCTTGTGGATTATGCCACCATTTACTTAAAGCTTACAGAGGTCAAGGAGTACACACCGGTGGAAGAGCCGGAAACCTTATGGCAGCGGATGGCTGAAGGCTTCACAAAAAGTTTGAAAGCTTTGGGCGTCTTCTTTGAGGGATTGGCAGTATTCCTGGTCTGCGCCCTGCCCTGGATAATCGTCCCTGCGCTGGTTTTGACCCTGATCCTCATCCTGCAGAAGCGGAAGAATCGCAAAAAGAATCCTCCTGCAGAAAAAGAAACAAAATAAAAATCTTAAAACTCCTTAAACGAAAAAATTGCCTCCCAATTTCTTGGGAGGCAATTTCTTATTTCTTTGCAAACAGACGCTGGAACAGCTTTACGATCTCCACAATGGGGATGACCAAAACTGCCAAGCCCATTGCAACTGCATACTCAGTCCAGCTGATGGGAGTGAAGCCGAAGGCATTTGCAATGAAGGGAACCTCGATGACCAAAGTAGTCAGCAGGAGGCTGCCCAGCATAGCTGCCCACAGGACCATATTCTGACCCTTCAGGGTGAATACGCTCTTGCGCTGGGAGCGCATATTGAAGCTGTGGAAGATCTCACACATAGACATGGTAAGGAATGCCATTGTCATACCGTCGGGGGATACACCCTTGGGCATTTCAAAATAACCCACCTCGAAGCAATGACCCAGAATATAAGAGATCATTGTGATGGCAGTAACCAAAACGCCCTGGTAGATCACATCGATACCCAAGCCGCCGGCAAAGATGCCGTCCTTGGAATCACGGGGCGGGCGATTCATGGTGTCAGGCTCAGCCTTTTCCATACCCAGTGCCAGTGCGGGGAAGCAGTCGGTAACCAGGTTGATGAACAGCAGGTGCACAGGATTCAGCAGGGTGAAGCCCAGCAGAGTAGCACCAAAGACGCCCAACACCTCACTCATATTGGAAGCCAGCAGGAACTGGATTGCCTTACGGATATTGTCATAGATCCGGCGGCCTTCGCCAACAGCGGAAACGATGGTGGCAAAGTTATCGTCAGCCAGAACCATATCTGCAACATTCTTGGTAACGTCGGTACCGGTGATACCCATACCAACACCGATATCAGCAGACTTAATGGAAGGAGCATCGTTAACACCGTCACCGGTCATAGCGGTGATGGCACCGTTTGCCTTCCAGGCAGTAACGATCCGGGTCTTGTGTTCCGGCTGCACACGGGCGTACACGCCGTACTTCTTCACAAACTCGCAGATATCTTCATCGGAGATAGCGTCCAGCTCTGCACCGGTGATGGCTTCGGAAGCATCGGTAATGATACCCAGCTCCTTGGCAATAGCAACAGCGGTGTCCTTATGGTCACCGGTGATCATCACAGGGCGGATACCGGCAGCACGGCACTCTTCAATAGCAGCCTTAACCTCGGGACGGACAGGGTCGATCATACCGGTCAAGCCAACGAACACCAGATCCTGCTCCAGGAATTCGGGAGTGTTGTCCTGGGGCTTCTCGCTCCAGTCACGCTTGGCAGCAGCCAGCACACGAAGTGCCTTGTCAGCCATAGCCTTGTTGGCAGCCATGATCTCTGCCCGCTTCTCGTCGGTCATGGGCTTGATCTCGCCGTTGTCATAGTAGTAAGCACAGCGAGCCAGCACCACATCAGGACCGCCCTTGGTGTACTGCACGAAGCTGCCGCCCAGGTCATGGACAGTGGACATCATCTTTCTGCCGGAGTCGAAGGGAGCTTCATCCACACGGGGTGTTGCTGCCTCCAGATCCTGCTTCTTCATACCCAGCTTGCAGGCAAAGTTTACCAGTGCGCACTCGGTAGGCTCACCTTCTGCCACATCGGCATCGTTCAGGTTTGCATCGGAGCACAGCGCCATTGCGGTAGCAACCAGCTTTTCATCGCCGAAGCTCTCCACAACAGTCATCTTGTTCTGGGTCAGTGTACCGGTCTTATCAGAGCAGATAACCTGGGTACAGCCCAGAGTTTCCACAGCAGTCAGACGGCGGATCACCGCATTGCGCTTGGACATATTGGTAACACCGATGGACAGAACCACGGTAACCACCGTTGCCAGACCTTCGGGGATGGCAGCAACTGCCAGAGAAACAGCGACCATAAAGGTGCTCAGCACACCGTTCAGGGTGAAGTCACCATTGACGAACAGGTTGAAAATGAAGATAAATACACAGATACCCAGGACGATCCAGCTCAGAGCCTTACCCAGCTGATCCAGCTTCCGCTGCAGGGGAGTCTGCTCCTCCTCGCTAGCTGCCAGGACACCGGCGATCTTACACATCTCGGTATCCATACCGGTACGGGTGATCACAGCCTTACCACGGCCATAAACCACGGTAGAGCCCATATAGCACATATTCTTCCGGTCACCCAGAGGCACCTCGTTCTGGTTTTCCACACCCAGAACCTCGATCATCTTGTTAACAGGGACACTTTCACCGGTAAGGGCAGCTTCTTCGATCTTCAAAGATGCGCTTTCCAGCAGTCTGCCGTCAGCAGGCACTGCGTCACCGGCTTCCAGGATCACCACGTCACCGGGAACCAGCTCATCGGAGTGCAGAACAACCATCTTGCCGTCCCGGAGGACCTTACAGGTAGCTGCAGTCATTGTCTGCAGAGCTTCGATGGCAGCCTCTGCCTTACTCTCCTGAATCACACCCAAAATGGCATTCAGCAGAACAACCACCAGGATGATACCCACTTCCACCAGACCTTCGGTCAGGTGTGCAGGATCCCGGGGTGCAGGCAGCTGCAGATAGTCAATAACGGTGGTAGCAGCAGAAACCACAGCTGCGATCATCAGAATGATCAGCATAGGGTCCTTCAACTGCTCCATAAACTTTTGGAACCAGGTAGCTTTTTCAGCTTCCTTCAGCTTGTTGTGGCCGTACTTTTCCAAGCGCTCAGCCGCCTGGGCAGAGCTAAGACCGTTTTCGGTGGTGTCCAGCTCTTTCAGCACAGCTTCTTTTTCCAGACTGTACTCTCTGTCCATTGTTTCGCTTCCTTTCTTATTTTCGGGGAGATTACAAAAAAAGCCCATACGCCAATGCCTAAACCGGGACATCGCGTATGAGTCTCATTCCTTCGGAGCTTCCCGGGCAATTGCTTGCCGTTATGACGAAAAGCCCAGCATCGTATGATGCCGAATTACTCCCTCAATATTACGGTATCCATTTTAGTTTAATTTTTCCATTTTGTCAAGAGAATAAAACGCACCTTATAAAAATATGTCCCTGGAGCATTGCCCCAGGGACATACTTATTGATTTTTACTCATCAGAGCCTTCCTGTGCTTCCTGTTTCTTGCAGACCATTACTGCCGCAAGTCCCAGACTGCTGAGGATCATCATGGTAACAAACAGCATCACCGGGAAGGAATCGCCGGTCTGGGGTGTGTCAGCCAGCTCCAGCAGGATCTCCACCTCATTGGACTCCAGGATGGTATCCTCGTCCTCAGGGTTGTTCTCATAGATCACAGTGCCTACATTGATCCAGTTGGTGCTCTTCTCCACCACGGGAACCTCTGCCCGGAAGCTCAGTTCCACACTCTCTCCTGCTGCCAGGGATGCCACTTCCCAGGATACGGTACCCTTCTGATAACTGCCGCCCATATTCACAGAGTCCTTCACATAGAGCAAGCCCTGAGGAATGGGATCAGCGATCTTCAGCCCGTAAGCTGTACCGTTGCCGGTATTAGTGACCTTCAGTGTATAGGTGACTACACTGCCGATCTTCACCTGCAACATCTTTGTTGTAGCCTTACCGGTACCAACAGACTGGGTCTTGGTGATCTCCAAAGCGGGCACTTTCTCCGGTTCCGTGGGTTCCGGCTCGGTAGGCTCCGGCTCCGTGGGCTCCGGCTCCGTGGACTCGGGCTCCGTGGGCTCGGGCTCCGTGGGTTCCGGCTCCGTGGGCTCGGGCTCCGTGGGCTCGGGCTCCGTGGGTTCCGGCTCCGTGGGCTCCGGCTCCGTGGGTTCCGGCTCGGTGGGCTCCGGCTCTTCCACGGTATTGGTAACCTCATTGGTGGTCAGCGTATTCTCGCCTGCCAAAACCGTTGCCGTATTCTTAATTTCCACATTGGGTTCATCCACAACCACAACCAGTTCCACAGTTACCGTGCCATTGGCGTCCACTTCCAGCTCTTCCCACTTCACAGTATCGATACCGTTGTAGACACCGTTACTGTCTGCACGCTTAAAGCTGGTGTGTGCGGGGATCTTGTCGGTAATAGTAACCTTTACCGCCTTATTCAAAGGATTGGTATAGGTGATCACATACCGCAGCTGCTGACCAACCGCCACCGGGTTGCCATCGATGCTGATCTCCGGTGCTTCCACAGTGGTAACATCCTTAACCGGGATTTCGTGGAGGATATTGGTGAACCGGAGCTCTGTTGCGCCATCGATCTCTGCCTTCACCTGCATCGTTCCGTCCTGGTTATCCGTTGCGGTAACGGTTACGGTGTAGACCCGCTCATCATAGATCATACCTTCTACCCGCTGGGCAGGAACGATTTCCTTAACAGTATAAACTGTAACACCAGGCTCAGCACAGGTGATCTTGGGGAATGCAAATTTGCCTTCGTTGTCGGTGGAAGCTCTTTCCACCAGCACGTTATTCTTGTACAAACCGAATTCGAAATCGTTTTCGGAAACTCTCTGGGGAATGCCCTTCCTGGTCAGCAGCTTTTCGCCCCGGATAACCACAGAACCTTCTCCCATAAGATAATCGTTGTCAAAGGTCACATTTTCCGCTGCATTGCCGTCTGCCTTATAGCTCACATCGTCAATGTACAGACTGCCTGCGCCATTGTCTTTTACCACAACCGTTACTGTATAGACCGTAGGATCATACTTGACCCAGGGCAGGATGCTGGTGCGGTCCTCTACTACTGTAAATTCGTAACTCTGTACCTTTGTCAGGAATACGGTATCAAAGGTGATGTCCTCGCCGTTATTTTCCTTGGTCTGGTTCTCGCCGTGACCGGTGAGGGTAAACCGGAACTTATTGTCAAACAAGGACTTTTCGTAAGACTTCTTTGCCGTCAGATTCAGCTGTGCCGGATCCGGCTCGTAGATATTCACAAAGTCCACATCGGTAGCTGCCACCGGATTGCCTGCCTCGTCAGTAAGCAGGACATCCCGCAGGACAACAGCACCCTCCTCGTGATCCACGGTAAGGGACAGGTGATACTTTGCCTGAGAGCACTTCACGCCGGTCAAATTTGCCTCTTCCTCGTAGATGGTGTATACAAAGGTCTTGCCCACATCCTCAGGGAAGTAGCGCAACGTGGGGAACTGAATGGTGCTGCCCACATTTTTGGTCTGTGCCACCGGATTGCCCTCTGCGTCAACGATCACAAAGGTAAACAACTCATCCTGGAGGTTAAAAGAGCCGGTCACTTCGTCCATAAGCTTCTCACCGGAGAGATTCAAAACAGCTTCTCCGCTGACTGTATAGGTATTGGTGAAATAGTAGGAGCTGACGGGCAGCTGAACGATATCCATATGACCGTCATTTTCCACCTGGGTTACCATCACAGCCTGTATGGTTGCTTCCAAAGCACCCTTACTGTGGTTATTGGTGACATCAACATTGATGTGGTAGACCCGTTTGTCATAGGACACACCGCCGGCAGAGCCTTCCAGTTCTTCCAATACATAGTATCTGAAGCCTGTGCCGTAGTAGGTCAACGCATCAAAGGTGAACGCGCCCTTTGTCGGATCGCTGGCGTCCTTGGTATTTCTCACTTCCTGTACCATAGTGCCGGCTGCTACGTTATAAGTATGATCCGTCTTGGTCAGCCGGAAGATGAATTCCTTCTCCCGGAGATCTCTGCCTTCCATCAGCTTGGTGCCGGTAAACTGTACCGTCACCGGAGAAGGTGTATAGGTATTCTTAAACAGGATCTCCTGTCCGCCTACTACACTCTGCACCACATCCAAAGTACCGTCGGTATTGTCAGAAACCGTTACCTTCACCACAAAGCTTGCCTCACTGTGAAGCACACCCAGAACCGTAGTGCCTGCCCGTGCCTCGGTGATCTTATAGTAGAAGGTCTTGCCGATGTCCCCGTGGGTATAGGTGATCGCCGGGAAACGGATATCTGCATATCCGTCTTCGTTATCATCCGGACCGTTTGCTGTATTCAGCGTCAGTCCGTCCTGTACCGGTGTGCTTCCGCTTTCGTCGGTGACCTGAGTCAGATGGAATGTGAACTCACCGTTGAGCATAGGCTTACCGGTCAGCTGCTTTGTGCCCTGAATGAACAGATCCTTATCTGCCGCCGTATAGTTATTCTGGAAGGTGACCTGATTGGAGATGGAGTCCTCAAAGTAGTAGCTACCCGTCAGTCTTCCGCCTTCGTCCTTTACTTCCACTACCAGGTCATAAACAGTAGGATCATATTCCACGCCTGTTCCGGTGTCACCCTTTTTCTCCACCACATCCAGATGGAACTGACCGATCTGGCTAAACTTCAGCGTTCCGTTGAAGCTGACATTACCAGCTTCATCATTGGTACCGGTGAGCAGAATATTGGCAGGATCCCGGTAATCGGTTCCGTTCTTCACTACATAGAAGGTAAATTCGCCATCTTTCAATGCTCTGCCTTCCAGACGCTTCAGCACGGTGGGAACCACATCCAGGTCCACTTGTGCCTCATCCGGTACATAATGGTTGGTAAAGCTTACCTGTGCCGAGTCAGTAGTGCCTGCAAAATTAGTCTTATCTTTCGATACCTGCACCACTGCCACCAGATTGCCGCCAGGCTGCTCTGTTACGTCCACTTTTACATAATAGACCGTGGGATCATAGAACCAGCCGTCCAGCTCATACATACCCGCATAGCCTTCCCGGGTGCTGATTACAGCGCCTGCCGGGATCTGCTCCTGCACAGTGTAGAAACGGGGGCCCTGGGTGTCATAGATCTGAGCAAACCGTGCCTTACCGACACCGTCGGTGTATTCCTTCACCGCTTCGCCGGTTGCTTCCCAGTTGGCATTGGTGGGAGTCCACAAAATGGGGAAGTTCGCCGGGGTGATCAAGGGGTTGTTAGAGCTGTCCTTCACGATCTTCTGCACATCCACACTGACAGGTGCAGACTCGTAGGAGTTCCGGAAGGTTACATCGTACACTCCATTTTGGATCTCATTGCCGGTATGATTGGTAACCGTTGCTTCCAAAGCACCGTTGTTGTCGATGACAGTAACGGTGAAGTTATGGGTAGTACGGTCATAGATCACACCGTCAGGTCTTGTGGTGGGAATCAATTCCACCACCCGGTAAGCATATGCGCCTACCTTGTTAAATGCTTCATTCTCCAGCACGCTGTCAATACGGAAGTTGCTGTCGCCACCGGTGGTACTCACAGATGTGGTCTTTCCGGGAATCGTTTTCCATTCTTCTGCTTCTGCATCCCAAGCCTGTACCGCAAAGTCAAACTGTACAGGATCTGCCAGAGGAGAATCCACTGTAAATACCTTGGTGCCGCTGATATTCAGATCCACAGAAACACCGGCGGGTTTATAAGCGTTGCGGATAACAGCAGTACCGTTTCCGTTCCGGGTGATGGTAACGGTATTGTCATCGTCCTGCTCAGCACCGGTATGGTCCCGGGTCTTGATGCTGTCCTGGAAATACGCAGCCTGCTCTGCCGTAAGATTCTCTGTTACCGTAACTACTGTGCCTTCGGGGATCTCCAAGATCTCAAAGGTGCAGTCCACAGGAAGCTGCAAATTCTGACCGGCAACCTTCAAATTGCCATTTTCATCTGTTTGTGCCGTCAGTTCCTGCTTCTGTCCTGCATGATCGGTGTAAACCACCTTGTAACTACCTGCTTCACTCATATGGACAGTTACATCAAAGGTCTGTGCCAGAATTCCCTGGGGGATGTCATGGTCACTGACGATCTCCTTGGTAATATAAAGATTGCCGTTTCCTCTGGGTACATTCACAAATTCTGCGCTATGGATAACCTGGCTTTCTGCCGGGATCACTGCAGCATTGCCTGTCACAGGATCGTTATCCACAGAAACCTGATCCAAAATATATGCCGTATGGACTTCTTCCGTTACCGTATAAACAGTACCGGGCAGAAGATCAATGATATATGCTGTTTCACCGGCTGCCAGCGTTACCGTTGCATTGCCGGCAGTGAATGCCAGCTGCTCTCTGGAAGCTTCCTCTCCCTGGGCATTCAGCCGCACCAGGGTAGCATTGCCGGAGCCACCGGAGATCACGAACCGGAAGGTATTTTCCGCACCTGCCACAGCACCCTGAAGGGTCTTGGTCAAACGGATACCGGTTGCCGGTGTTCCGGTGATCTTACCGTTGTTGCCCAGCGTTGTATATACATAGTAATGCTCGCTGTTATGGACAATGAAGGGATGGTTTACGTTATCCTGGGTATCGGTAACATTTGTTTCCTTAGGTACATTGATATCATACAGATACCGATGGATCAATCCCTTGGGGATCACCCAGCCGCCGTTTTTGTACTCTGCCTTCTCCAGGGATGCCTGGGATATCCGCTCATAGTGCTTATGGAGCCGGAATGTACCGTTGTCCATCTTTTCAAATACATCAAACTGCCGGTAATAGATGCCAGTGGCAGAAGGCTTACTGCCTGCACCGCCGGTGTACCGGGTGCCGTTGGTGTCTGTGTAGATGGCAGAATCCTTTGTATAGTAATACCGTTCATTCTGCACAGAGGGCTCATAATGGCTATAGGTATTTCTGGTAGTCTTCTCACTGCCGGCACCATTGGGTTCCTTGTTCCACTGATTGGTGTAGAACACATAACCGGCATCCTTATTCGTATCACTGGAAACATAGCCGCTGTTTACCTTTTCTGCCATATTCCAGTCGTGGATATCCTCCTGAAGTCCGATCTCGTAAACCAGGCGAATGGGGCTGACTTCACTGGATTCCAGCTTCACATTCTGAACATCGGTGATCTCACCCTGGCTGTCCACAGTTACACTCACCTGGTAGGTGATGGTGGGGATCAGAGAAGCCGGCAGCTGCCAAACCAGGAAGGTCTCCCCGGCGATTCCATCGTTATCGTAATCTCCCAGTTCCTTGGATACCCGGACAGAGGCAAACAGCATATCCGTATCAGAAACACCGTGGGCTTCATCGGTAGAACCCAGGAAGCCATAGGACTTCACAATATGGGTCGCACCCGCCGGAACAGAATCTGTTCCCATACCTTCTTTCCAGAAGTCCAGATAATTGCCGTCTTCGTCAGAATACCAACCAATGTAGTTGCTGAAAGCACCGGTTTGGGTGTTATAGCTCAGCTGCTTGGCATCGTAAGCGTTCTGCAAAAGCTGCTGGGCAACGGTGGTATTCTGGATCCCCAGCCGTTCCTTAACAGACTGGACCAGCGTATCACCGTAAGCATTGGGATTCTGAATCGATCCAAAGATACTGTTCTGATCCACAAAGCCCTTGGACAAGGTCGCGCCGGAATAATAATGCTTGCCAATGATGATACCCTTGATCCCGGTGATATCCATATAACCGCCGATCTTATCAGTGAAGGTGATATAACCGTCGTGATCGTGATCTTTTTCCACATAGGTGGGATAATACTTGGACTGCAAAACGATCTCGTTGACAATAGACTGGAATGCAGCTGCCAGATCGTTTTCCACATCCTTAGGATCTGCATAGAAGTATTCATCTACATACAGCTTATCTGCTGCCACCAGCGGATCAGCTGTGTCGTTGCTCACAGTAAGGGTTCTGGTCTGCCAGTTTTCCTGATAAGTATAGACAGTCACCGGTCTGTTGTTCACAAAATCAGACCAGAAGCCATTAAGCGCATCGGAAGTAGCTGCCGGATCCAGCACGCTCCGTGCCTCTTCCCGCTCGCTGGATTCCTCACCGAAGCCCAATGTATAAAACAGAGGCTCATTTGCATAATGTCTGCCTACCTCCCGCCGTGCATAAGCGGCAGTCAGCTGGGTCAAAAATGCAATGGTGTCCCGATGGTTATAATCCTGATTATTGAACTTCAGATGGATATTGCTGGTGCCCAGATCAGTCTTATTGGCATTGCCGTTATAATCACTGTTTGCCATTGTCGGCTCGCCGTCGGTCATCAGCACAAAAATAGGCTTACGGGCAATGCCTGCCTGGATACCGGATGCTACCTTGGTGTCCTCCACCCGCAAGAACTCACGCATTGCCTCATAAATGCCGTCCTGCATAAAGGTTCCCTGGGCAGTGTTCAATTTACCGGAAACCGCACCATTCTTTTCGCCTACCACATTGCTTTCGACCTCTACTGCCCAGTTGTCATTGCCGTCGAAAGCAACAGAAGACAAATAATTACCGTTCCGGTTGGGTGTATAGACATCCAAAGGCAGCAGGGTCTTGGTCGCACCGTTTGCCACAGAGAATGTGCCGTTGGTATTACCCGCATAAAGAACAACGGAGATCCGGTTGTTCTTGTTCAGCGCCAGCAGTTGCCGGATGGCATCATTGGCAGCATCCACCAGTTCATCAATGGCGCTGCCGCTATTGGCATCGTTAGACCGCATAGAGCTGGACAGGTCCAGGATAAACACGGTATCTGTGGGGATGGTGGAATAACCCACGATTTCCTTGTTGGATGCAATGGCAGACAAAGCCACCAGGAAATTGTCATTTTTGTCTGTAATGGACAGATGGGCATTTTCCGCAGAAATAGCATCCTTTAGTTCCTCCGGAATATTCTTGGCAGAAAACACCGACTTATCCGTCCAAATGCCGCCTGCATTTTCTGTGGTCAATGCCACGCCTGCTGTTTCCGGATCCAGGAAGAATCTCTTCCAGTCATCCATTGTGGAAGGATCTACCTTCCGCAGGTCTGCACCCAGTGCCTCTGCCGGCAGGGTGATCCCGGGCAAATAAGCCACCAGCATCGCCAGGCACAAAACCAAAGCGATCAGGCGTTTGCCCATTCCATACTGTTTTTTCATATCATATACCTCCTCTGGACTTCGTTAACAGTTTCATCGTAGATTTTCTAGCCGGTATCGGATCTTCGTCGGAACTGGCATTTGCAAATTCCGATTTCATCCTGTATCCCTTCACAGTAGATGCAATCTGCACACCAGCGATCTCCTTCACTGCCCTCCAATGCCTTATAGAATTCACAGGCATCCTGGATCCGGGTCACCAATGGAAATCCCTCTTCAGTATAATGGGGCAGCATCTCGAAACAGGGGTATACCGGAATTGGCTCTTGTGTGTGTCGCTCCTCCTGGGAGTAATACCCGTATCGTATGGTGAAGCTGTGTCCACCTACATTTACGATACTATAAATATCGCCCTCACGGGGTGTACTGCTGATCATACGACACCTCCTGTCCTTTTTATACTCAGAGTATACATCAGGAGGTCTTTGTTTCACAATACACCCGTGAGGGTGCTGAAGTATGGAATTGAGAAGTTGTTTTTAGATGTAGCGGAACAGGTCATTTCGGCGCATAACACCGGTTTTGTCCATTGCCACACGCAGAGACTGCTTCACCGTGTTCAGGGAAATATTCAACCGTTCTGCGATCTCTTTGTTAGAAAGACCGAAGGAAGCCAGCTTCGCCACTTCCCGTTCCCGGGTGGTCAGATCATTGGCGGCGGAACGCCCCCGTTCTGCATTATGGATCACTGTCCAGCCATTTAAGAATGTCTGGTTCATTTTCCGCACCTGGGCAGCTGCTGCCGGATCTATGACAGAAAGCCGCTCATCCATCAAAAAGTCCAGCTGCCGTCTAAACTCTGCCAAAAGCATATATAACCGATCCGGCAAAGCCAATGCAATAGCTTTATCCAAATGCAAGGTTGCCATACCGTCATTGCCCAGATCGTGATAGGCAACAGCACAGACCAGCCGCTGATACAGCTCTGAAATCAGTGCTCCTTCCTTATGGCTTTGGGCGATCAGAGGTTCCGCAATCGCCGGAAACATATTCATTTTACTTTGAAAATCCGGCTCTCCCCGGTGTCCCACGGCATATTCGTGGCAAAAAGCATACATATATTTTAAATAATAAAACCGTGCTGGCGGATAGGAATCGCCCGGGAGAACATCAAACCGCCCCTGGGTAAACCATAAGGGAAAAGTTCCGGTCTCCCGAATCTCACTGTCTATTGCACCCAGCCAAAAATCCACCGCAAACCGATCCCGGTTATCCTGGCAGTGGGCAGTACGGACTTCTTCCTTGGCGGTTTTCCAAAGAACTAGGTCACCTGTACACAATGCGCACATTGCCAGAATCACACCGCATCCCACCTGCAGATCGTGACTTTTGGGAATACTTAGCAGTTTTTCCACCGTTTCCCGACAAAGCTTCAGCTCGCCCCGACAAAATGCGATCTGCGCCCGGAACAGCTCTGCCGCCACCGGACGGTCCGTCATTGCGTCAGCAACACTATCTGCCGTTCCGGGCATATGGTAGATATTGGACATTACGATTGCCGGATTTTTCCGGGGCAGCTGCGCCCGCTGTTCCTTCTTATCCCCTTCCGGCTTCTTCCGCCGGTCCGCAGGTCGGTTGGCATCCTTGGGGATCATCCAATCTCTGCCCCAGCGAACAGCGCCGTCTATGGCTTGATTCTTGCAAAGATCCTGTACACGCCGGATCGTCAGACCCCATTTTTCCGCTGCTTCCTTCGCAGATATATATTGCATCCCTGTTCCCTTCCTTCGTTTTAACGAAATCTACAGCGATATTATACTTCGTCAAAACGAAATATGCAAGTGTTTCTTATATACGGATTTTGTCTTTACTTGTATTGTCCCCCGGATTGTGCTATACTGGTTTACATCTAAAAACGGAGGTGTTTTTATGGATTTTTATGTTAACCACCCCATCCTGTTTGTTATAGCAGGACTGCTGGTTGCCGTCGTGTTGGGGCAATCGGTGTATTTTTTGATCAAGGCTCTACGTCGGAGCAAGCAGCTGAATATGGATCAGAAGAAGCTGAAAAAGACAATGCTTTCCGCTGCCATATTCACCGTTGCCCCGGCGGTTGCCATTGTTATCAGCATTATGGTTTTGAGTAAGACCTTAGGTCTTCCCCTGCCCTGGCTGCGGCTGAGCGTGGTAGGCTCTATGAGCTATGAAACCGTTGCTGCCACCAATGCTCTCACAGCTATGGGGCAATCCTTAGGCTCCGGAGATCTCACCGCCCAGCAATATGTAAATGTTCTGCTGGTTATGACCATCAGCATTATGCTGGGTATCTGGCTGGTGCCTGTTATCGGCAAAAAGCTGCAAAACGGTATGCAGTCTTTATCCAACCGGGATGCCAAATGGGCAGATATCTTCTCCAACTCCCTGTTCATTGGAATGATCGCTGCTTTCCTGGGTTTTGTGTTTTGCGATGTATCCCGTCTATGGTCTGCTGACGGAAACGGAATGGTCACCATTGTTAAAGACGGAGAATCTCTGCAGGTCACCGCCGCCTCCGGATTGATCCCGGTGTGCGTTATGGTCACCTCCGCTTTGATCATGGTGATCTGCGGTCTTTTAATGCGGAAGCCGAAGCTGAAGTGGCTTAGCGAATATGCACTGCCCATCAGTCTGGTTTTGGGTATGGCTGCCGCCATTCCTATTACCGGCTGGTTAAGCTGAGAGGAGGCACCTTTATGAAAAAGAATATGACATATTTGGACAGCGTCCACCGGGACGGACGGATCTGGAACCTGACCGTAATGGTTCTGCTCCTTGCTTTCCCCGTAGCTGTGTGTATCATTTTCCAAACAGCGCCCCAATGGAACAGTCTTTTAATGGGTCTTATCGCCACTGCGCCTATGTACTGGGCGGTAGGTGCTATTGAAACGGTGACCTTCGTACCGATGCTGGGTGCCGGCGGTTCTTACTTAAGCTTTGTTACCGGCAATATTTCCAATCTGAAGCTTCCCTGCGCTCTGAACGCTTTGGAGCAAAACCAGGTCAGTGCCAATTCTGAAGAAGGGGAAGTGGTTTCCACCATTGCCATTGCCGTATCCAGCATCGTAACCACCCTCATTATTATAATAGGTGTGATCCTGATCGTACCCCTGACACCCATTTTACAGGCACCGGTTCTGCAGCCTGCTTTTGACCAGATCCTCCCTGCCCTGTTCGGTGGCTTGGGTGTTGCTTTCGTTTCCAAGAACTGGAAAATCGCTGTTGCGCCCATTGTGCTGATGCTGATCCTGTTTGTTTTCGTACCGGCACTCAACGCCGGCACTGTGGGTATTATGGTTCCGGTTTCCGCTTTGTTTACCATCGGTGTTGCCCGGATCCTGTATAAAAGAGGTGTGCTATGATC
Source organism: Faecousia sp. (assembly GCA_045540795.1). Classification (GTDB taxonomy): domain Bacteria; phylum Bacillota; class Clostridia; order Oscillospirales; family Oscillospiraceae; genus Faecousia. The sequence continues at coordinate 15,891 of JAZQHW010000028.1, forward strand.
GGCTATATTGTTTTGGGACTTTTCCTGCTGCTTCTGTCAGTTCTGCTGATCCGCACACTGACATTTCTCCCCGCTCCCCAGGAGAACACCGCACCGGAACCTGTCCAGGTGGACGGAGAAGCTGCCACCCGGGCTTTGCAGCAGCTGGTTCAGTGCAAGACCGTTTCTTACAATGACCAGGCAATGGAAGATGAAGAAGAATTTCAAAAGCTGATCCGTCTGCTTCCTTCCCTGTATCCCCGGGTCTTTGATGCCTGCACCTTCCAGGAGCTTCCGGACAGAGCGCTTCTGTTTCGCTGGCCGGGCCATTCCTCTGATGCGCCCAGTGTTATGATGGCGCACTACGATGTCGTTCCTGTAAATGAAGAAAGCTGGGAAAAGCCTCCCTTTGCCGGCATTATTGAGGACGGCATTCTTTGGGGACGGGGCACATTGGACACCAAGGTCACCCTGAACGGTGTTCTCAGCAGTGCCAATCACCTGATCACCCAGGGGTTTGTTCCCCAGAATGATATTTACTTTGCTTTCTCCGGTGGTGAAGAAGTAAACGGTCCCGGTGCTGCCAACATTGTCCGCTACTTCACAGAAAACGGCATCACCCCTGCCCTGGTGGTAGATGAAGGCGGTGCCGTAGTGGAAAATGTATTCCCGGGTGTCAAGGCACCCTGCGGACTCATCGGCATTGCGGAAAAGGGTATGATGAATGTGCAATACACCGTTCGCTCCGGCGGCGGTCACGCTTCCGCACCTCTGCCCAAAACCCCCATCACCACATTGGCAGAAGCCTGCCGCAATGTGGTAAAGAACCCCTTTAAAATGCACATCACCAAGCCTGCGGCAGAGATGTTCGACACTTTAGGCAGGCACTCCACCTTTGGCTTAAAACTGGTGTTCGCCAACCTTTGGTTATTCCGTCCCGTTTTGGACTTGATCTGTAAAAAAAGCGGCGGTGAGATCAACGCTCTGGTCCGCACCACCACTGCGTTTACAATGATGTCCGGAAGCAATGCCCGGAATGTTTTGCCGGCAGAAGCCAATCTTGTCAGCAATATGCGGCTGAATCCTGCGGATTCCGTGGCATCTGCCACAGAACAACTAAAAAAAGCCGTAAATGACGATTCTGTTGAGATCACCGTTTTGGAAAGCTTTGAGCCCAGCCCCATCTCCGAAACAAACTGCGAAAGCTGGAACAAAGTAGCATCGGCAGTTTCCGACACCTGGCGCGGCTGCATCGTATCCCCGTATCTGATGGTACAATGCTCCGACTCCCGGCACTATCGGGATCTGAGCCGCCACGTTTACCGTTTCTCCGCAATGGATATGACCGCAGAAGAGCGTAAAAGTATCCACGGCAACAACGAAAAGATCCGCCTGGAATCCATCTCCCGTGCCGTGGAATTCTACATCCGTTTAATGAAACAATGCTAATAGAACAAATGACCTCCGTTGGAATAAAAAGCCAACGGAGGTTTTCATTGTGTCAAAACGGTCTTATTTATCCTCTTTATATGCTGTTTGGACATATTTCATTATGCCGTCATCCAGCACGAATTTCAGGCGTTTATGATCCACAAGATAACCCAGAAAGGTTTTCGCATTGAATCCAACACCGTTTACTGATCTCCAGGAAGTCAGATCTGCCTTGGTCTGTATCAGGAACTTTTGCACAAGTTCATCAAACGTCACCGGTGTATCTGCCAGGCTTTCCAAAGCATCCAACCGCTTGTGAATTTCTTCCAGTGTCACTTTTACCACTGCACGGATATCCGTTTCCACACCGTTATGGGCAAGGATATACTGATCGCAATCCAGCGTTTCCAGTTTGTGCAGGGATTGGATATACGGCTCAAGGCAGCTGCAATAAGGCAGCCGGACCGTAGATATAATTCTGGGGGACAAAATAGCATCTGCCATATATGCCACATTATCCGGTGTAATAAAACATAGCTGCTCAGCACAGTGTCCGGGGGTAGTAAACTGGCGGAACACTGCACCTTCCACTGTCACCTCAGTATCTTCCCAGGGCAGCATACAGTCGGTCTGTACCGTTCCGCCCATTCGCTCCAGGGTTTTATGATAACCGGCTTTCGTCCCCAGCACCGCATACATCGTCATAGGATCTGCCATGGTGGCAGCAGCAAAGGGAGTCATATACAGCTTCGCACCCATCTTCTGCAGCATTGCGTGATTCCCTGCATGATCCGGGTGGGTGTGAGAGGTGAGCACCGCCACCGGCTGCAGATCATTTTCCTGGAACACAGCTGCGATACCTTCTCCATCCTGCTTTATACCGGAATCGATCAGCACCACCCGGTGATCATCCAGCTTATACATTGGGATCCGGGCATAACCGGTAACGATACACCATGTATTTCCTTTGATTTGTTCTAAATAAGGCTTAATATCCTGAATCATTTTCTTCTCCTAAGAACCGCTGAAAGGGGCTTGCAGAACAAGCCCCTTTTTGGCAAATATTACAGGCACAGAGAGCCGCCGCTGGCGACAATGGTCTGACCGGTAACCCAGCTGGCATCGTCGGTACACAGGAAAGTAACAACAGCAGCCAACTCGTCGGGAGTACCCATACGCTTCATGGGATGACGGGCAACAGAAGCAGCAAACTTCTCCTCACCGATGGAGCGCATCATCTCGGTATCAATATGACCGGGAGCCACACAGTTCATACGAACCTTCTTTCTTGCCAGCTCCTTAGCCATAGTACGGGTAAAGCCCTGCATACCTGCCTTGGTAGCAGCGTAGTTTGCCTGACCGGGATTACCCATCAAAGATGTGGAGGAAATGTTGACAATAGCACCGCTCTCCTGCTCACGCATCATAGGCACGACGTACTTACACATCAGGTAAATGCCGTTCAGGTTAACATTGATAACAGAGTACCAGTCATCATCGGACATTTTGTGGAAAATACGATCACGGATGATACCGGCATTGTTGACCAGTACATCGATTCTGCCGAAGGTTTCCTTAACAGTCTCCACTGCAGCCTTGACCTGCTCGTCATTGGAGACGTCACACTTAACAGCGATGACCTTCTTGCCGGTGGGATCCAGTTCCTTGGCAGTCTGCTCAGCCAGTTCGCCGTTCCACTCCAGAATTGCAACGCCTGCAGCTTCCTCTTCCAGGAAACGCTTTGCGATAGCAGCACCAATGCCCTTACCGGCACCGGTAACGATACAATACTTACCCTTCAGATTCTTCATTTCAAAAAACCCCTTTTTGATTATTTATTCTTGAATACCGGCACACGCTTTTCCCGCAATGCCCGTATACCTTCCTTTGCATCCTCCGAACCCCGGATCTTTCCGGCGCTGATGCTTTCCTGACGGAAACCGGCACCCAGAGGACCTTGCCGTTCAGCGTGGAAGATCTCTTTGGAAACAGCGATGGAAATAGGACCCTTGGAGGCAAACTTTTCTGCCAAAGCCATCGCCCTGTCCATCAGTTCTTCTCTGGGTACAACAAACTGTACAACGCCCAGTTCCTTCGCCTCCTGTCCGGAGAATTTATCACCGGAATAGATCATCAGCTTGGCATTGCCTTCGCCAATGAGCCAGGGCAGACGGGTGGCACCGCCGTAACCGGCAATCAAACCCAGGTTGGCTTCCGTCAAGCCGATCTTTGCCTCCTGGGAAGCAATACGAATATCGCAGGCAAGTGCCACTTCCAGACCGCCACCCAGGGCATAACCGTCAATGGCAGCGATCACCGGCAACCGGGAACTTTCCACAATATCCATAACCGCCTTGCCATAAACACCCCCTGCACCGGAAGGCAGCTGACCAAAGGTTCTGGTATCTGCACCGGCACAGAATGCCCGGTCTCCGGCACCTGTGACGATCACCGCACGGGCAGTATCATCCTTTCCCAGAGTTTCAAAGGCAGTTTTCAACTGATCCAGCAACGCAGGCGTCAGCAGGTTCAAAGGCGGGTTGTCCAGCGTAACGATCACTACCGGACCTTTATGCTCCACGCGGACCAAATGTTGTTCTTCCATAGTGATTCCTCCTGCAGATCAGCGGTTTTTGAATACCGGCGGACGCTTTTCCTTCAATGCCCGCATACCTTCCTTGCAATCTTCGCTACGGGACGCATAGAAGCACCATTCGTTTTCTCTTGCCATACCGGCAGCGAAAGCATCCTGGCGGAAGCCGTTCATAACCTTCTTGGCTGCAGTAATAGACCGGGGTGCCTTAGTGGCAATGAGATGTGCCAGCTCCAAAGCCTTCTCGATCAGCTGCTCCGGAGGATAGCATTCCTGGGCAACACCGTAGTGAACCGCTTCCTGTCCGGAAAGTCTTGCTGCGGTGTAGAACATCCGCTTGGCATTTGCTTCACCGATGAGCCAGGGAAGGCGGGTATTGCCGCCATAGGCTGCGATCAAGCTCAGATTTGCCTCTGTCAAGCCGATCTTGGCAGTTTCAGAAACGAAACGGATATCACAGCACAGTGCCAGCTCCAAGCCACCACCCAGGCAATGACCTTCAATGGCAGCAATAATGGGCAGACGGCAGGCTTCAATGCTGTTATAGACGCTTTGACCGATGATGGTATTGGTCTTATCCGGGAAAACACCGAAGCTATTTACATCCGCACCGGCACAGAAGCTTCTCTGAGAACCGGTGAGAACCACAGCCCGTGTGGTATCATCGTCACCCAGTTCCTTGAATACATCCCGCAGCTCGAACAACAAATCGGGACTCATCAGGTTCAGCGGCGGGTTATTCAGGGTCATCAGTACGACACCGTCATCAAACCGCTCCATCTTTAAAAGCTTGTATTCCTTCATTTCAGAGTCTCCCATCTCTTGATGTACGACATATCGAATACCGGCTCTCTCTTTTCCAGCTGCGCTCTGCCGCACTCAGCACGGTTGGGGTCTTTACCCAGCAGCTCATTGTTGCCGCGCATACGCATACGGTCGCTGAGATCCACCACATCGTACATCTCCAGCTCGCCCTCGGTAATGACCATCTTGGATGCCCAAATGGAAGGCGGATACTTCTTGGCGATCTTCTTTGCGATCTCCATAGCCGTATCAAACAGCTGCTCTCTGGGAACAACAGCCTGAACAGCGCCGTACTTCACCATCTCCTGGGCAGACAGAGGCTCTGCGGTGTAGAAGTGGTATCTTGCCACCTTATCCGGCACGATCCGCTTCAGCCAGAAGGGACCGCCCACAGTACCCACGTTGATCTCCGGGAACTTAAAGGAGGCATCCTCAGAGCAGACGATAATATCACACAAGCTTGCGTAAGCAAAGCCCATTCCGATGACGAAGCCCTGAACAGCAGCGATCACAGGTACACGGCAGCGGTACAGCGCATGGCAGGACCGGCTGATGGTAGGCTGCACACGCTTCTTCAGGTCGGGATCCGGGCTGGTGCGGGCTTCCTTCAGATCGTGACCGGCAGAAAAGCCCTTGCCGGTAGACTGCAGGATCACACAGTACACATCGGTACGGGTGTTGAGAGATTCAAAGATCTCTGCCAGGTCAATACGGATGGATTCACAAACCGCATTGACGGGAGGACGGTCGATGGTTACCACACCAATGTGGTCCTTGACCTCAAATGTTACATACGGACCCATATTCCATTCTCCTTAATCACAGTTTTCAAACAAAGCCGCAATGCCCTGACCGCCGCCACAGCAGAAGGTGATGGCGCAGCGCTCGCCGCCCTGGTGCTTGAAGATACCTGCAGCCTTTGCTGCCAGGTTGATACCGGTTGCGGAATAGGGATGACCCAGCGCAATGGCACCGCCACGGATATTGACCTTGTCCATATCCAGATTCAGTTCCCGGATACAGCCCAGCGTCTGGGGAGCAAAGGCTTCGTTGAGCTCAATGAAGTCCAGGTCAGAAAGCTCCATTTTGTTGCGCTTCATCAGAAGCTTCATAGCCTCCACAGGACCCAGACCCATATAACGGGGATCCACACCCACAACAGTATAGTCCACGAAACGCATCAGCGGCTTCAGACCCTTTGCCCGGGCCAGCTCCTCATCCATCATAACGGCAGCAGCAGCGCCGTCATTCAGAGGAGATGCGTTACCGGCAGTAATGACACCACCGGCGACAGGCTTCAGCTTTGCCAAGCCCTCCAGAGTAGTGCCGGGACGGAACACTTCGTCGGTATCCACAATCATGGGATCTGCCTTTTTCTGAGGAACGGCGATGGGCAGGATATGCTCCTGATACAGACCTTCCTCATAGCCCTTTGCTGCCAGCATCTGGCTGCGGTAGGCATAAGCATCACAATCTTCACGGCTGATGTCCAGCTTCTTAGCCACATTCTCCGCAGTCTGCACCATTGTGGGGTTGCCGTAAACCTCTACAGGGCTGGAGAGACGGCTGTCGATATAGGGAGCGCCACCACCGTAGGGGTCTTTGTTGTGCAGGAAACGCACCGGCCGGGAGTCCTGCTCCACGCCGCCGCAGGTGTAGATGTCGCCAAAGCCACCCTTGATCAGAGCACCGGCAGTTGCCAGCGCAGCCAGACCGGTACCGCAAGCGCGGTTGACCGTCAGACCGGCGGTATCCACATAACCATCAGCAGACAGCCATACATAACGGGAAGGGGTAAAGTACAGCGGAATATTTCCCCAAATATTTTCTTCAACCTCCTCGGAGGTGATCTGTGCCCGATTCAGTGCCTCTTTCAGCACCGGGACAGCCAGGTCCAAACGCTGCAGGGATTTAAACACACCGCCGCGCTTGCCTACAGGAGTTCTGACCGCAGAAACAAGTACTGCATTTCTCATACTGCTTTCTCCTTCCTATCAGACACACATTCTGCCGTCGGTAACAATGACACGCTCACCGTTAACGAAGGAAGAATCGTCACTTGCCAGGAATGCGATGACGGATGCCATCTCCTCCACCTTGCAGGGACGGTTCCGGGGGAACTTTGCCATCTTAACTGCCAATTTGTCTGCAGGCACAGTCTTGATCATATCGGTGTCAACAGCAGCAGGACAAACAGCGTTTGCGGTAATGTTGTACTTAGCATACTCCTTGGCGATGACACGGCTGAGGGTCAGCACGCCGTACTTGGCTGCCGCGTAGTTACCCTGGCCAAATGCGCCACCGTAACCCATGGAGGAAATATTTACGATCTTGCCGTACTCCTGCTCGATCATGCCGGGCAGTACCTGCTGGCAGCAGTAGAGCAGGCTGGACAGGTCAACTGCCAGTACCAGCTCCCAATCCTCAACAGGCAGGTTGATAATGGTTCTGTCACGAACGATACCGGCGCTGTTGACCAGAATATCAATTCTGCCGAAAGCAGCCTTGATCTCGTCAAAGCAGCGCTTTACATCCGCAGGATCTGCCACATTACACTTAAATGCGAAGGCACGCTCACCGGTGGGATCCATAGTTCTGGCAGTCTGCTCAGCAGCCTCCAGGTTCATATCCACCAATGCAACCTTCTCAATACCGTCATCCAGAAGACGCTTGACTGCGCCTTCACCGATACCCTTAGCAGCACCGGTAACAACTGCAATTTTTCCGGTTAAATTACTCATAATTCTATTCCTCCCTTACACATCCAGCCAGCTGTGGGTGACCTTCAGATGCTGACCGTGGAAGGCTCTGCCATCCTCAGATGCCAGCATGGCTACAACATTTGCCACTTCCTCAGGGGTTGCTTCGTCTGCAGGGGTCAAAGAGCAAGCGGTCATAGTATACTTCTCGCCCTCTCTTGCGCAAGTGCCTGTAAAGCCCACGGCAGAACCCATGGTGATGGCATAGGCGGCATTGCCGGCAACACCCATCATGGCATTATTGGAGAAGTTAATGACCTTGCCGGTCTTTCTTGCCTTCATATCAGCGTAAACCTGCTTGCAGCAGTAGAACAGGCTGTGAACATTGACGGTCAGCACCTCGTTCCACTCCTCAGGGGTAGTCTCCAGCAGGGTCTTGTTGCACGCTGCGTTGGGGTTGTTGATCAGGATATCAATATCGCCCAGCTCTGCCTTAATGGCATCAAAGCAGCGGGTCACATCTGCAAAATCCGCAATATTGCACTGGTAGGCATAGCAAGCCTCGCCCTGTGCCTTGATCTGTGCGGCATCCTCAGCCGCATTCTTTGTCAGGATCACCACAGCCTTTGCCTCTTCCTGGGCAAGCTTTTTTGCCATTGCCAGAGAATTGGGCTGTGCGCCGCCGGTAATTACGGCGATCTTTCCGGTAATTTTACCCATCTGTACTTCCTCCCTTATTCACACTTCTCGAAGATAGCCGCTACACCCTGACCGCCGCCGCAGCAGAAGGTGATGGCGCAGCGCTCAAAGTCATTCCGGGCAAAGATGCCGGCTGCCTTAGCTGCCAGACTGACACCGGTTGCGGAGTAGGGGTGGCCCAAAGCAATGGCGCCGCCACGGATGTTCAGCTTCTCCATAGGAATCTCCAGCACACGCTGCACACCCAGGGTCTGGGATGCAAAAGCTTCGTTACACTCGATAAAGTCAAAATCGTTGATGGTCATACCGTTGCGCTTCATAACCTTACGCATAGCATTCACAGGACCCAAGCCCATGTAACGGGGATCCACACCGGTGGTAGCATAGTCCACAAACCGCATCAGAGGCTTCAGACCCAGAGCGCGGGCCTTCTCCTCGTCCATCATAACACCGGCAGCAGCGCCGTCATTCAGAGGAGAAGCATTGCCGCCTGTGACAACGCCGCCTACGACAGGACGCAGCTTGGACAGGGTCTCAACGGTAGTGCCGGGCCGGAGGATCTCATCCTTGTCGATCACGATAGGATCTGCCTTCCTCTGAGGCACACTGATAGGAACCAGGTGCTCCGGATAAAGTCCCTCTTCATAGCCCTTGAGCGCCAAAGCCTGGCTCCGGGCTCCATATTCGTCACACTCCTGACGGGTAATGCCAAAATACTCAGCGATATTCTCAGCTGTTCTGACCATGTTGGGATTGCCAAACTTCTCGGGGCTGGACAGCTTCTTAATGAAGTCAATATTGCCACCGCCGTAGGGGTTGCTGCTGGCGATCATGCGAACCGGCAAGGAGTCAAATTCCACACCGCCACACAGATAAGTATCGCCGAAGCCACCCTGAATAAAGGCACCTGCCAAGGACAATCCGCTTAAGGAGGTACCGCAGGCACGGTTAATGCTCAGCGCAGCCGTGCTAACCGGCTGTCCGGCAGCCAGCCAGGCATATCTGCCGGGGGTTCTTGCCTCAGCATGGGCGCCCCAAATTACATCATATACTTCTTCGCCACTGATCTGGGCACGCTTCAGCGCCTCCTGAATAACCGGAGTTGCCAGATCCTGACGAGTCACATTTCTGCTGAATACGCCGCCTCTTTTACCTACCGGTGTACGAACTGCAGATACAAGTACAGCTCTTCTCATAGTCTTCATCCTTTCATAAGAAATGACCCGGGACGCACTGCGTCCCGGGTAAAGAAATTTAACGACGCAGATTTTCGATCAGAGTGGTGACGCCCTGTCCACCGCCGCAGCAGGAGGAGAACAGACCGTAGCGACCACCAGTCCGTGCCAGTTCCTTCATAGCGAAGATACCGATACGGGCACCGGAAGCACCGTTGGGGTGACCGAAGGAGATAGCACCGCCGTTGGGGTTCCACTTCGCCTGGTCGATCTTCTCGCCGGACTGATCTTCCATTTCCTTGATAACGGACAGGTTCTGAGCAGCGAAAGCTTCGTTACACTCCATAACGTCCATATCCGCGATCTTCAAGCCTGCGCGCTTGATTGCGATCAGGTTGGAGTAAGCAGGACCGATACCCATCAGACGGGGCTCGACACCGAAGTCAGCGCTGGTGACCCAGCGGGCATAAGGCTCATAACCCAGCTCCTTAGCCTTCTCTGCAGTCATCATCAGCACGAAAGCAGCACCGTCGTTCAGACCGGAAGCGTTACCTGCAGTGGTAACAGAGGTCTCAGTACCACGGACGGTACGCAGCTTAGCCAGTGCTTCCATAGTGGTGGAGGGACGCAGATGCTCGTCATAGTCGAAGATCACTTCGGGAGTCTTCTTGGTAGCGGGGATGGTGATGGGAACGATCTCTTCCTTGAAGTAGCCCTTCTCAGTGGAAGCAGCAGCACGCATCTGGCTGCGGTAAGCGAACTCGTCACAAGCCTCACGGGTAATGCCCCACTTCTCTGCCATGATATCAGAGATCTCGATCATACCGACGCACTGCTTGGGATCAGAGTGAATGATCGCTTTGCAGGGCTGAGGGCCCAGGCCCTTGTAGGGCTGAACAGTGGTGGAATACTTAACAGTCTTGTTACTGTGGGACTCGAAGCCACCGGCAATGATCACATCAGCACAGCCGGACAGTATCTTCCAGGCAGCGTGGTTGATGGAGTCGATAGCAGAGCCGCACTGCATCTCAACGAAGGATGCGGAGGTCTCAAAGGGCAGACCGGCTGCCATGGTGACATAACGGGCATGGGTCCAGGCTGCGCCGCAGCTACCGGCAGAACCGCACATAACGGAGTCAACCTTGCCGCCCTTTTCCAGGATACCGGTCTTGGCAACCAGTGCCTTAACGGTCATTGCAGCCAGGTTGGAGCCTGCAATCTCCTTCAGGGAGCCGCCCATCTTACCGAAGGGGGTTCTCATACCGTCAACAAATACTACTTCTCTCATATTTAACAATTCCTTTCAATAATAAATTTTTATATGTGGATTTATTGACTTACTCGTAATCGTAGAAGCCGTGACCGGTCTTGCGACCCAGGCGACCCTGCCGCACCAGCTCCTCGTAAACATCGTACATATCGGGCTTCACGCCGGTCTTTTCATAACGGTCCTTCAGCATGGTGTAGGTCAGGTCGATACCGGTCAGGTCATTCATGCGGAACACGCCCATCTTATGGTTGAAGCCGTATTCCAAAGCAATATCCACCTCTTCCACGGTACAGTAGCCGTTCTCCACCAGGTAACGGGCCCGCTCGGTGAGCCCCGCGATCAGATAGTTGCCCGCAAAGCCCGGGATCTCCTTCTTCTGCCAGATGGGCTTCTTGCCCATGGCTTCGGAAAGGGCAT